>CAZHHW010000031.1:4752-8263 GCA_964532385.1 uncultured Gammaproteobacteria bacterium
CGCAAGGCGCAACGAGGAGGAATAGCCGTAGCTATTCCGACGAGTGGCAACGCCGCGCCGCGACAAAAGCGGCGTACTCCGCGCGCTGTAGCGGCTTTACCCCAAAGGTGAAGTCGATTCGGGATAGATTCGTTTCGCATCTCAGTCACATCCTCTTGCCTTGGAGCGGTCAACTGTCGTTTCTAGGATTAGCCTAATGCCTGGGGAATTGCGAACCGCCGGCCACACACACCCCTGTGGTGACGGCGTCGCGCTTATTATTCCAGAATCACTGTCCCGACAGAAGATTTACTTGAGTGCGCGGATCGAAGGGGATCATATGGTTCTCATAACCGGCTTCACGTATCCTGTCGCTGATTAATTTCTCGAGGCGAAGGCGGTATGGAAATCGCGGCAGACGGACTCACCGACATCGGCAATGTCCGCAAGAACAACGAGGATGCATTGCTGGTGCGTGCCGCCTTGCCCCTGTTTGTAGTGGCCGACGGCGTGGGCGGCTCGGCGGCGGGTGAGATCGCCAGCCAGTTGTTCGTCAGCAGTTGCGAATACGAGTTCGAAGCGATCCGGGGCCAGACCCAGAATCTGGAGCAGGTCATCAAACGCTGTTTTCAGAACAGCAACAAAAAAATCCTCGATTATACCGATCAAGCCCCGGAAACCCGCGGCATGGCTTGCACGGCCGAAGTGCTCACGTTCAGCGACGGCCATTATGTGCTGGGGCACGTCGGCGACAGCCGTGCGTATCTGATTCGCGACGGCCGCATCGAGCCGCTGACCAAAGACCATTCCTACGTGCAGGAACAAATCGACCTGGGGCTCATCAAGCCCGAAGAAGCCGAGACCCACACCTTGCGCAATGCGATTTACCGCGCGGTGGGTTTCGAGACGGAGCTGGATGTCGACATTTTTCGCGGCCGGGTCAAAGACCGCGATATCTACTTGCTGTGTTCGGACGGATTGTCCGACATGGTGGAAGACGCGCAACTGCTTGCGCTGGCCAGCCCGCCCAGCGATCTGAATACGCGCGTCAAGGCCTTGGTCGACGCGGCCAAGGCCGCCGGCGGGCGCGACAACATCACGGTGGTGTTGTGCGAAGTGCGCGTGCCGCCGTCGCTGACGCAAAAATTCACGGCGCTGTTGCTCGGGGAATAATGCAATTATTCTGTTAGCGCACGATCCAGTGCTGTACTTCCTGAGTCTGTAGAAAGCTTTCCGCCGCCGCACCCTGCAACATTGCAAAGGTCGTGAGCATGCCGGCTTCGATACAGGTCGGAGCCGCCACCGTTACGGAACGTGGGGCATCGCGTACCGGCCAGCCGGTTTGCGGGTTGAGGATATGCCCGTAGCGGATGTTGTCTTTTACCAGGAAGCGGCGCGCGTCGCCCGAGGTGGCCACGCCGCCGCGCGCCAGTTGCAGTTGCGCCAGCGCGCGCTGACCGCTGGCGTCGGGATCATCGATACCGATACGCCACGCGCCGCCGCCGGCGCGGCGTCCGCTCACGAATAAATCCCCGCCGAAATTGATCACCATGCTCACATCGCTCGTGGCGCCGAGCAATTGCGCGGTTTTATCCACGGCGTATTCCTTGCCGATGCCGCCGAAGTCGATTTCCATACTCTCAGGCAAAGTGAGGTACGGCTTACGCCATGTCACCTTGTGCCAGCCGATGCGCGGCAATAATGCCGCTACATCCTGCGCGGCGGGCACGCGGTCACTGCCGTCGAATTTCCAGACCTTGCGCAACACCCCCGAAGTGATGTCGAAGCGTCCGTCGCTCAGCTGGTAACACAGGTGCGCATAGTCGAGCAGCTTGGCGGTTTCGTCATCCACGGCCAGCGCTGCGCCCTGATTGTGGTGCATCCGGTGCACGATGTTGTCATCAACATAACGGCTGAATTTTTGCTCGATGCGCTTGGCTTCGCCATAGGCAATATCGGCTAGCCGCGCAAGCAGTGCGCGGTCGTCGGTATCGACCAGCAGCTCGCACGGACTGCCCATGGCAAAGAAACGGGCAAGCCAGTAATCGTCACGGTGTTCGAGGGTAATCGCGCTCATACCGGTATCTGAGGGGGTGTCGAGCGATAGGATGTCGGGAAAAAATAACGGCGGCAAGCGACTCGGCAACGAACTCTACGGCAGTGGTCGTGATATTTGTTGAAGCGATCGCGCCGAGGGCGGCGCTCCTACAATAGGTAGGAGCGCCGCCCTCGGTGCGATGGCCTAGAACTTCAGCGTAACGTCCGCCGTAATGCTCAGGGTTTTCAGATCGGAAAACAAAGCTTCGTTTTTCAGCGCGCCGATGGCATTGGCGGGATGCGCGTCGCCGCTTTGGTGCATGTAGTCAAAACCCAGCCCCCATGAACTGTCCGTGTCCCAGCGTTGCGCGAAACGCAGCCCCACGGTCTTTGAGTGCAACGCCGCAAGCCGCAAGTCGGCGCTGGCATAGTCCGGTGGGGTTCCCGCGATGGCATGGGTGAAAAAATTCGCCGCGGTCTGTGTGTAATAGCGGTAATGCGGTTCCAGGTAAAAGTGCGTGCCCAGTTGCAGCGCGTACGTCAGATCCACGGTGCTGGATTTGATATCCCAGTCGTCCCAATAGTAACGATAGGACACATGTACGATGTCTTCCGGCAGGTGGTAAACAGTTTTCCAGTAGAGAGTGTTGCGGGTGCGCGTGTGCGGACGTTTTTCATGCAAGTAGCCCTGGTTCACGCCGCCCGCATCCACCACGCTGACAATTTTGTACGGGTCGGTCAGATAGCCGCTGCTTTTGCCGTAGGCATAATTTAATTGCATGAGGGTGCGGCGCGTAAGTACCTGGGTGACACCGAACAACAAGTCGTAAGCATTTTTGGTTTTGCTGCCGCCGCCGGACCCACCGTCATCGTCAGATTCGCGTGCACTGATATTACCTGCAGGCACGCTATTCATCGTCACCGGCGCCAATTCCGTGGGCATGCCGCCGGTGGGTTTAACCTGGTCGAGATTCGCGGCGAGACCGGCCGTCAGCGTCGTGAGCTTATTATTCACATCCCACAACAACGAGGCGCTGGCGCCCATCGAGCTGTAGTCGGTTTCGCGCGAAAAATTGGCGTTGTATTGACCGCGCAAGCTGCGCGACAGCGGCTGTTCCCAATCAAGACTGACCGCGGCGCGTGCATCGGTAAAAGACACCAGCGGTAATTTATGCGCCGCGGTGGTGGAGTGGCTTTCGCCCGACGGTGAGGTAAAGACCTGCGCCGTGCTGGACGGCGCCGCGCCGTTGGGAGTCGCGCCCGACATGGCATCGTAGACGAATTTGACGGTGACGAACTCGGCTTCGCCGATTTCTTTTTTGATTTGCAAAACCGGTTCAACCACGTCGACGCGATTTTGTTCCGAATACAGCAGTACCGCCGTATCAATGTTCCACAGCGATTCGTAATCAAAAAAACCCGCCTGTGCGGATTCAATGGAAAGCAGGGAACAGGTCGCGACAGTTAATGAATCACGTATCCGGTGTGGCCGCGT
>CAZHHW010000031.1:8363-30403 GCA_964532385.1 uncultured Gammaproteobacteria bacterium
ACACCGGCGCCGCCGCTGGCGGCTTCTTTACTGAAGTAGATGTGTTCGGCGATGTATTCATTGACCGGATGCGGCACCAGTTGCATTTGTTCCTGCGCAAGCAGGTCGCGGTCCCAGGGTTGCAGCGGCTCGAGCGCGCAGGCGCCTAAAAAAAATGCCGGCCCCAGGGCCAGCAGTCGTAGTGATTTCATGTTTCCTCCCTGAACCGCGGCCGGCGCGGAAGCCTATAGAAGTTATTTACGCGCGAGAAGTTCCTTGATCTTGCTCTCCATTTCTTCTTTATCCTTGTCGCGGAAACCAATGTGCGAAACTTCTAATTGCCCGTTGCGGTCAATCAGGTAACTGCTGGGCATACCGGAAACTTTGTAGTTGGACGCCGCCGTACCGCTGGGGTCGTAAGCAATGGTGAATTCCGCCGGGGTTTTGGCCAGAAATTCGTCGATCGGTTCGCGAGATTTGTCCAGGTTAACAGCCACCACTTCCAGGCCTTGATCCTTGTATTTTTTATTCAGTTCGTTCATCCACGGAAAGGACTTGCGGCAGGGCGTACACCAGGATGCCCAGAAATCCACGTATACGACTTTGCCTCTCAGTTTACCCAATTCCACCATGCCTTTGGCGGAGGCCAATTTGAAATCCGGCGCCGGATCGGCGGCTACCACGGTGGAAGTGAAGATCGCCGCGCAACATAGGGCGGCCATCGCAGTACGGTTCATCATAAACATAACAATCTCGTTGAAAGGTTTGGCGGAATGATCCGACAAAGGAAGGATCGAAGTTAATTATCGGATAATGTGCCTGGCTCTTGAAGCAGGTAACGAACCAATCAGACTTAAGGCACATACAAAGGTTCAGTCGTGTAGTCGTGGTTGTCATCAAGATCAAGCCCAGGAGAACGGCAATGTTAATACGAGTGCGCAAGGCTAATGAAATCCAGCCCTCTGAAATTACGGATCGCCGTGTCTATGAGGCGCGGCGCGATTTTTTGAAAAGCGCGGCCGGAGTGGCGCTGGGTGCCGCCGGAGCCAGTCTGTTCGGCGCGTCCGATGCGTATGCCGGGGCAAAACTTGCCAACATCGGCAAGAGCCGCTACTCGACCAGCGAGCCGCCCAACTCGCTTCAGGACATCACCTCGTACAATAATTTTTACGAATTCGGCACGGAAAAAGAGGAGCCTGCGCAACAGGCAAAAAATTTCGTCACCACGCCGTGGAGTATTGCGGTGGAAGGCGAAGTGGCTAAGCCTGCCGTTTATCAACTCGAAGATTTCATTAAGCCGTATGCGCTGGAAGAGCGCATCTATCGCCTGCGTTGCGTCGAAGCCTGGTCGATGGTGATTCCATGGGTGGGCATTCCGCTCGCCGACATCATCAAACGGTTGGAGCCGACCTCGAAAGCCAAATACCTGGAGTTCGTGACGCTGCACGATCCGAAACAAATGCCCGGCCAGAAACGTGCGGTGTTGCAGTGGCCGTATCGTGAAGGTCTGCGCATGGACGAAGCCATGCATCCGCTGGCGATATTAGCGGTGGGTTTGTACGGCGAAGTATTGCCGAATCAAAACGGCGCGCCGATCCGTCTGGTCGTGCCGTGGAAATATGGTTTCAAGAACATCAAGTCGATTGTGAAGATCCGCTTCACCGAGCAGCAGCCGCAGACCACCTGGAATATTCAGGGTCCGCGTGAATATGGTTTTTACGCCAACGTGAATCCCGAGGTGGATCATCCGCGCTGGACGCAATCGAAAGAGCGCCGCATCGGTGAATTCCTGAAACGCAAAACGCTCAAGTTCAACGGCTACGAAGAAGAAGTCGCGTCGTTGTATGCAGGCATGGATCTGGCGAAATTTTACTAACGGGATAGCCATGTTTAGCAAATTCGACACGGCGCGCTACGGCAAGCCGCTCCTCTTCATCGTATGCCTGCTGCCCTTGGTCTGGCTGGCGTACAAAGGTTTTTTCATTGGCTTGGGCGCCAATCCCATCGAAAAAATTTCGCGCTACACCGGCGATTGGACCCTGCGGCTGTTATTGCTCACGCTGGCGGTCACGCCGTTGCGGATTTTAACGGGAGTCTCGCTGGTGAAGTATCGCCGCATGCTGGGCTTGTTTACATTTTTCTACGTGTGCGTGCATTTTTTTAACTGGCTCGTGATCGATAATTTTTTCGATCTTGATTCGATGATCAAAGATGTAATGAAACACCCTTACGTCACGGTCGGCTTCGCCGCCTTCGTGTTGCTGGTTCCATTGGCCGTGACCTCCACCCATGCGATGATCAAGCGCCTGGGCAAAAACTGGAAACGCTTGCATCAGACAATCTACGTCATCGCGGTGCTGGGTGTGCTGCATTATCTGTGGCTGGTCAAAGCCGACAACCGTGAGCCGCTGATTTACATTGCTATACTGGCGGCACTGCTGGCGGTGCGGGTGTGGGAGCAGACGCGGCGCAAGGTGGCATTACGCGGCGCGCGCGCCGCGGTCATGTAGCACATACCCAAAGCGGGGCAGGTGTCATACCATGTTGCGATTCTCGCTGAGCATGCAATGTGGCCACTGAAATCGAACGTAAATTCCTCGTCGTCAATGACAGTTGGCGCGCCCAGGCGGCGCCCGCGGTGCGTTATTGCCAGGGTTATCTTTCCGGATCTAAAAAATCCTCGGTGCGCGTGCGCATCGAGGGGAAGGTAGCGCGGCTTAACATTAAAAGCGCAACGCTCGGTGTGACGCGGCGCGAATACGAATACCCAATTCCGTTGCAGGATGCGCAGGAGCTGCTCAAGGAGCTGTGCGATGCGCCGTTGATCGACAAGCTGCGCTACCACGTGCATCACGGCGAGCATCTGTGGGAAATCGATGTATTCGAAGGCGACAATGCGGGATTGGTGGTTGCTGAAATTGAACTTGCCCGCGAAGACGAAGCCTTCGCGCGCCCGGCGTGGCTTGGTCAGGAGGTTTCGCACGACGCGCGCTACTACAATGTGTGTTTGACGCAGCATCCATTCAAGAACTGGAAGGAAAATACAGATGAGCCCCACCAGTGACGCCGCACGCTGAACGCCCCGTACCGCGCACGGCGCTGGAGATGCTGCGTGTTATTTTCAGCACACGCATGCTGGTCGCGTTGGCCATGGGATTTTCGTCAGGCTTGCCGCTGTTGCTGGTAGGCTCTCTGCTGCAAGCATGGATGCGTCAAGAGGGCGTGTCTCTGAGCGTCATTGGTTTATTCGCGTTAGTCGGGCTGCCATATACGCTGAAATTTGTGTGGGCGCCGATTATGGACCGCTTCACGCCACCGTTGTTCGGCCGCCGGCGCGGCTGGCTGCTGATCTCGCAAGTGTCGTTGATCGTCGCGCTCATCGCGCTTAGTCTGGCCGACCCGGAAAAAAATCCGTGGCTGCTGGCCCTGTTGGCGCTGTTCGTGACATTTTTTTCCGCGTCGCAGGATATTGTCGTGGATGCGTTTCGCCGCGAAGATTTAACCGACCGCGAATTGGGCCTGGGTTCGGCCATGTACGTCAACGGTTACCGCATCGGCATGTTGCTGGCCAGCGGCGGCGGGCTAATTCTGGCCGACCTGATGCCGTTTGCACAGGTCTATCAGTTGATGGCCGCCTGCATGCTGGTGGGCGTGGTCACGACGTTGCTGACGCGTGAGCCGGACCTTGCGGACGGTACGCCGCGCACTATAAAAGCCGCGGTCATCGAACCGTTTGTGGAATTCTTTCAGCGTGACGGTGCACTGTTGTTTCTGGCCTTTATCCTGCTCTACAAATTGGGCGAAGCCATGGCCACGTCTATTACCACGCCGTTCTACCTGGACTTGGGTTTTTCCAAAACAGAAATTGGTGTGGTAGTGAAGGGATTCGGATTCGGCGCCGCGATTGTAGGCGGTACCTTGGGCGGTCTGTTGATTTTGCGCTGGGGTATCAACCGCGCGCTGTGGATTTTCGGCTTTCTGCAAATGATCGCCACGTTGGGTTTCGTGGTGCTGGCCTATGTCGGGCATGACGTGAGTGCGCTGGCCGCCGTGATTACGGTCGAGAACCTGGCTGCGGGCATGGGGACATCCGCATTCGTCGGTTTCATGGGTTCGCTTGCGGACAAGCGTTTTACCGCCACGCAATACGCGCTTCTTACCAGTCTGATGGGCGTGCCGCGCGTGATCGCCTCCGCACCCACCGGCTGGATGGCCGAGGTGATGGGCTGGCCGGGCTTCTTCATCGCCTGCACTTTTATTGCTGTGCCGGGCTTGTTGATCTTGAATCGCTTTGCACCGTGGGGCGCAATAAAAAATGACCAGCAATAAACCAAGTAGCGTGCGCCATGCGCACGAAAACATCGTGCGCATGGCGCACGCTACATGTGTATGAAAAATCTCTGGATAAAGGTCTCGATCAGCGCCCAGCGCCTTGAGCTGCTCGACAGCGACAGCGTGCTGAAATCCTATTCCATCGCCACCGCCAAAAACGGTCCCGGCGAAGTCAACGGCAGCGAATGCACACCGCGCGGCTGGCATGTGATTCGCGCCAAGATAGGCGCCGGCGCCAAACCCGACACCGTGTTCGTGAAACGCCGCCCGACCGGCGAAACGTTTGCCACCGGGTTCCGCGCGCAATTCCCCAAGCGCGACTGGATTCTTACCCGCATCTTGTGGCTGAGCGGGTTGGAACCCGGCAAGAACCGGCTGGGAAATGTCGACACCATGCGCCGTTACATTTACATTCACGGCTGTCCCGATGAAGATCCCATGGGTATTCCAAGCTCGCACGGTTGCATTAAAATGCGCAACTCCGAGGTCATCGATTTGTTTGAGCGCGTAAATGCGGGCACGCGGGTGTTAATCGAAGCGTAGACTGTCGGCGGCGATGTAAACCTGTTCAGCCGTGCCTTGTACATTGCCGGGCAAATGTTAATAATCTCGGCGAGTCGTAGCAGCGCAATCCATCCACTCAACTTATATACAGTTCGTTTTGGAGGAATTTTCATGAAAGCACTGGATGTGGCGGTGGAATCCATCGCAACCGGGATTGCAGATCCCACCGAACGGCAGCGGTACATTGGCCTGTTGGAAGGCATGGCCAAAGACTGTAAGTCGGCCACTGAACTATGGCAGCAGGTCCTGACACAACCCGCCGAGCCCTTGAAAGACAGCGCATTGTTGATGAACTGGACAGGCCCTGTCATCGCCAAAAAGTTATTCGATGTCCATCTCGACTTTCGCACCAAGATGCTGGCCATCACGCAGCATCGCGGCAATCTCGAAGATCCCATCATTCCATCGGCGTATAATCTGCTAAAACCGGGCGAGTCCGGTACCAATTATGCGCAGACGGCGATTGAAGTATCGCGTCAGGCGCTGCAGGCCGTGCAGGCGCATATTGAAACCATCCGCACTACCGTGCCCAAGAAGGCGACCGCCGTTAATAAAACAACAGTAAAAAAAGCGGCCGTTAAAAAGGCTGCAAAAAAGACCGTGGTGAAATCCGCGACCAAAAAGAAATCCGCGGCTAAAAAACCCGCGCTGAAAAAAGCCGCGGCCAAGTCCGCGACCAAAAAGAAAGTTGTGGTAAAAAAGAAAGCGGTCACGAAGAAGTCCGCGCCCAAGCAAGCCGCCAAGAAAAAAACCAAAAAGAAGTAAGCACCCGTAGGACGTGCGTCATGCGTTCATGTCACGCACGTTTTTAATTTTGAAATTTTTATGGAGAAAGATGGATGAGTACCACTGCGCAAAAAGAAACGCTGGGATTTCAAACCGAGGTCAAGCAACTCCTCGATTTGATGATCCACTCGCTGTACAGCAATAAAGAAATTTTCATGCGCGAACTGATTTCCAATGCGTCGGACGCGCTCGACAAGTTGCGTTTCGAAGCGCTGGCGGACAATGCCTTGTACGAGAACGACAGCGAATTGAAAATCCAGGTGTCATTCGACAAGACAGCGCGCACCGTGACCATTAGCGACAACGGCGTGGGGATGTCGCGGCTGGAAATCGTCGATCATCTGGGCACCATCGCCAAATCCGGCACGCGCGCCTTCCTGAATAATCTGAGCGGCGACCAAGCTAAAGACACGCATCTCATCGGGCAGTTCGGCGTCGGCTTTTATTCATCGTTTATCGTTGCGGATAACGTGGTGGTGGTGACCCGCCGCGCCGGTTTGGGCGCGGAACATGGCGTGCGCTGGCAGTCCAAAGGCGAGGGCGACTTCACGGTCGAGACGGTTGAAAAAACCACGCGCGGCACTGAGGTGGTGCTGCACCTGCGTGCCGATGAAGACGAATTTCTGGACGGCTTTCGCTTGCGCAACATCATTCGTAAATATTCCGACCACATCACTTTTCCAGTGATGATGTTGAAGGAAGGCGATGGCAAGAAACCCGAAACCGAACTGGAGCGTGTGAACAGCGCGGCGGCGCTGTGGACGCGTCCGCGCAACGAGATCAAAGAAGAGGAATACCAGGAGTTTTATAAACACGTCAGTCATGATTTCGATGTCCCGTTGGCTTACGTGCACTCCAAAGTGGAAGGCAAGCTCGAGTACACCTCGCTGTTATATCTACCTAAACGCGCGCCGTTCGATATGTGGAACCGCGAGCAGCGCCAGGGCATCAAGCTGTACGTGCGGCGCGTGTTCATCATGGACGACGCCGAGCAATTGCTGCCGAATTACCTGCGTTTTGTGCGCGGCGTGATCGACTCCAACGATCTGCCGCTGAACGTGTCGCGTGAAATTCTGCAACACAATAAAACCATCGACAGCATTCGCGCCGGTTCGGTGAAAAAAGTGCTCGGCTTGCTCGAAGAACTGGCCGACAACGACAAGGAAAAATATGCGACCGTGTGGAAGGAATTCGGGCGTGTGTTGAAAGAAGGGCCAGGTGAAGACTTCGCCAATCGCGACCGGCTTGCCAAGCTGCTGCGTTTTTCCAGCACCCACGACGACAGCGCCGAGCAACAGGTATCATTCGCCGACTACATCGCGCGCATGAAGCCGGGTCAGGAAAAAATTTACTTCATCACCGGCGAAACATTCGCCGCGGTAAAGAACAGTCCGCACTTGGAGGTGTTCCGCAAAAAAGGCATCGAGGTGTTGTTGCTGGTCGATGCGGTCGACGAATGGCTGACCAGTTCGCTGTCGGAGGTCGAAGGTAAGACGCTGCAATCCGCCGCCAAGGGTCAGCTGGATCTGGGCGCGCTGGAAGACAAAGATGAAAAGCAGCATGTCGAGCAAATTGCCGAAGAAAACAAAGATGTAGTCGAGCGTGTGAAGAAAACACTCGAAGGCAAAGTTAAGGATGTCCGTGTGTCGACGCGCTTGACCTCATCGCCGGCCTGCCTGGTGAGCGATGCCTATGACATGGGTGCCAATCTTGAGCGCATTCTTAAGGCCACCGGGCAACAGGTCGGCGGCAGCAAGCCGATTTTCGAACTCAATGCCGAGCATCCGCTGGTGCAACAACTCAAGCGCGAAAGCGACGCGCAGCGTTTCGGCGACTGGGCCAATATCCTTTTCGACCAGGCGGTGCTGGCCGAAGGCGGCAAGCTTGACGATCCCGCGGGATTTGTCAGCCGCATGAATCAAATGTGGGTGGCCTACGCGAACCGTTAAGCATCCGTGCGCACGCACCGATATAGGGGAACAATGCGTGTGGATGGAGGCTATCAAAATGAGTGAATCAGTATTGGAGTTAGGCACCAAGAAACAGCGCCGTACGCTGGATAAGGTCGGTGGGGTTTCAACCGTGGTCGGCGCGGGTGCGACTTTTACCGGGAATTTTAAGGGCACGGAAAACTATGTGATCTACGGCAGCATCGTCGGCGACTGCGCTCTGGAAGGCACCGTGGTGGTCGAAGAGGGTGGTGTGTGGCGCGGCAATATCACGGCGTTGAATGTCATTATCGCGGGTGAAGTTCACGGTGAGATTGTTGGTCACAAAAAAATCGAGCTGGCGATGACGGCCAAGATTGTCGGATCGATCACGGGTCCTACGGTCGCCGTGGCCGAAGGGGCGGTGATTGAGGGATCCATAAAGATGACCTCGGGCGCAGCGCCGGTGAGATTTGTTGACCGCCGCATGGATTGAATGAGTCGTGAGCACACGCGCGTGGATCGGGATGCTGTTGTGCTGGCCGTTAGTAACCGCGGCGGCTGATTCCGCGGCGCCGGAAAACAGCGCGCCACGCAAAATATTTACTACGCCGTTGTCGCTGCAAACCAAAATCATTACCACGACTGAAGCCAACGGCCTGGCACAACTGGGGCGGGCCGGGTTGACTGAATATGTCGTCAAACAAATTCCCGGCATGGATGCTCAAGCCTACATCTCGTTCGATAACAGCATCGTGGTGTGCGTCAACGGCGGTACCCTGCCCGCCGAGATGGTGCAGCGGCTGCGTGGCCTGGTTAAAGAGCGGGTCCTGCAAAATAAATTCGAGCTGGTCGAGCCGGGCAAAGCACAAGCGGGTATCGCTACGGTTTTATCGCCGTTTCAAACGCCCAGCGGACGCACGACCTGGGAGCTGCTGTTGGTGGTGTTCGATCGCGCCAAATTTAAAAGCTTCGAATCCCAAACCGAGGTCGCGCAAGGATTGCAGCCTGTGTTCCAGTCGGCAATCCGTGGCATCGTGGTACACTTGTTCCCCGAGACGGATCTGAATTTATCCGCCGGCAGCCCCGATCAAACGACACTCGATGGTTTGCGTATCATGTTTGACAAAGCCTTTTCCGACTTCATGCAACCGCTCGCCTCTATGCAGCGGAAAATCATCGGCACCCCTGCTCCCGTCACGCCGTAATCAATTCACTCATGCGACCCGCGCACCTCACTCGACTGCTCGACCGCGAGTTCCTTAGTGTGCGCGACGGGCACCACACGCCTGTCATGATCTGGGGTCCGCCCGGCATCGGTAAGTCGCAAATCGTCGCGCAGATCGCGCAGCGACATTGCGTGCCGCTGCTTGACATTCGTTTGTCGCAGATGGAACCCAGCGATTTGCGCGGCATTCCGTTTCGTGTCGACAAATTGGTCGAATGGGCGCCGCCGGCGATCCTGCCCGACGCGCAACGTCATGGAGCGGCCGGGATTATGTTTCTGGATGAGATTACCTCCGCGCCGCCCAGCGTTTCCGCCGCCGCCTATCAATTGATTCTAGACCGGCGCTTGGGTGAGTATCGCGTGCCTGAGGGCTGGGCGATTTTCGCGGCGGGAAATCGCCAGGGCGATCGTGGTGTCAGTTATGTGATGCCTGCACCGTTGGCCAATCGTTTCACGCATTATGAAATCGAAGCGCATGCGAACGACTGGGTAACTTGGGCCTATGCGCAGGGAATCGATGAACGCCTGATCGGATTTTTACGCTTTCGTCCGGAGTTATTGTTCGACTTCGACGCCGCGCGAAATCCGGTCGCGTTTCCATCGCCGCGTTCATGGGAGTTTGCGCACCGCGCGCTGCAAAAATTCATGCACGAACCGGACATGTTGTCCGCCACGTTGCAAGCCTGTGTGGGTCCTGCGGCCGGTATCGAACTGCACGCATTTATTCAACACCTGGATCAACTGCCCGACATCGATGCGATTTTGCGCGGTGAAGAAGTGCCGCTGCCCAAAGCCATCGACATGCAATATGCAGTGGCCAGCGCCTTGGTGAGCCGTGGCATACGCGCGCAAGGTGATGCGCAGGCGACGCAGATTTATGGGCGGATTATTGATTATGCGGCGCGCTTTCAACAACGCGAAATGGGCGTGATGATTGTGCACGACCTGGCACGTGCGGTGGGCCGTGATGTCTACGCCGTGCCGGAATTCAACCGCTGGGCGAAGGATATCGCCGCTGTCTTGCTGTGATGAATGACGATCTGGAACAAAAAATTTCCGCGGCGCGCACGCGTTTAATCCTCGACAAGCCGTTCCTAGGGGTCTTGGTGTTGCGCCTGCCGATGGTGCCAGCCAAACCGCAGTGGTGCCCGACCACGGCGACCGATACCAAAAATCTTTATTACAATCCGCACTACCTCGATGCGTTAGGCACCCGGCAAATCGAATTCGTACTCGCGCACGAAGCCCTGCATTGTGCTTTGGCGCATTTCAGCCGCCGCGGGCATCGCGACAAACGGCGCTGGGATTTGGCCTGCGATTTCGCCATCAACCCGGTGTTGCTGGCCGAAGGCCTGCGCCCGCCCCCGAATGCCATCACGTTCGTCGAGTATGCCGGGATGACGGCGGAGGAAATTTATCCGTTGCTGCAGGACAATGACACGACCGAATCGATGGATCAGCATCTGGAGGATGTGAACCATGCACCGGCCTCGAACCCGCCTCAAACTCCGCCGCGCGATGCGACTGGTCAAAGCTTGACAGAAAATGATGCAGAGCAGGGCACGCGTCCACCGCCTTTAACGCAAAGCGAACGCGAACAACTGGACAAACAATGGCAGCATCAGCGCGTGGTTGCCGCGCAACGCGCCGCGCAGGCTGGCAAGCTGACCGGTGCGCTTGCCGATTTAGTCGATGCGCTATTGCATCCGAAGCTGTCGTGGCGCGCGTTGCTGGCGCGGCACATGGTTGCGCGCGCCCGCGGAGATTATGATTATACCCGGCCCGCGCGGCGCGAAGGTGAAGCCATCCTGCCGCGCCTGCATAGCCGGCAAATCGATGTTGCGATTGTGCTCGACACCAGCGGTTCGATCAGCGCCACCGAAATCCAGGAATTTCTCGCTGAAGTCGATGCGCTCAAGGCACAAGTGCGCGCGCGCGTGACTTTGTTTGCGTGCGACACGGAGCTTGCGCCCGGTGCGCCCTGGGTATTTGAAGCCTGGGAAGAATTAAAACTTCCGCAGCAATTGCGGCGCGGCGGAGGAACACGCTTTACCGCACCGTTTGCTTGGTACGAGCAACGGCCGATGACGCCGGATTTACTGGTGTATTTTACCGATGCGCTCGGTCTGTTCCCGGGAGCCGAACCCAGCTTTCCGGTCTTGTGGCTGGTTAAAGGAAAAGCACAGGTACCTTTCGGTTTGCGCGTGCAATTGAATTAAGGAGCGGCGATTTTGGAATTATCCAGCGAAGACGAATTGCGTCTCCAGGTGTTGTTGGCCAATGCGGAAGCCGTGCGCATCGACGAGCAACACATGAGGGTGTACGGCCTGTCTGCGCAGCGGGAGTTCGAAGTGCAACTGTCGCCAACCGGTTCGGTGGATCGCTATCTGCAAAAGGTGCGCGCCTATCTTTCCACAGCGGTGTTGGGTTCACCCAAACACTATCCGGTGCATCTGCGGCGTTGGGCCGGGCACGGACAAATCGACAATGCGCCGTTGGAAAAATTATTGTTGCTGGGGAATCCGGAAGCCATTTTCGCGGTGGCCTGTTCACCGCGCCTGACGGCTGTGCTTGCGCAGCGTGTATGGTGGGTGGCGCCAGGACCCGACATGGCGCGTCAATTACTGCGCCATCCTGTGGTCGCTGCGGACGCGGTGGGCAAACAGTTGGCACAGTGGTTGGTCGATTATTTGCCGTTTGAAACAGAACGGAGCGACATGCTGGACTCGGCACGCTTGCTATTGCAGCCGGGTCTGATTGATGACGCGACGCGTATTCGCTTGTGGGATATGGGGCGCCGCAATAAAGCCTATCGCATTGGATTCTTGCTGGCATGTCCTGACAGCTTGCCGCGTAAAGCCCCGGCACGTTCCGATGCCACTGCATTGACGCACCGATTCGCACCAACGGGTGATGTTGCGAGTAAAACAGCGCAGATGCTGGTCACAACCGCTGGGGTTGAAGGTCAATCGTTTTTGACGGCCAGCCTTGATGTATTGACGGGGCTCAATAGCCAGGAGGAGGTAAGTGCGGCACTCAATGCGATCGGTGGATATTATGCCGATTTACGTGTGTATGGTGACCATGGACAAACTCTTCAGGACACTCTCAAGTGGATTGAAACTGCCCTTCCTGAAGAGGCCGAGAGCGCGGCGCTCCATCTTGATTCTTGGGAGCTCGCACAACTTCGCGCACTATACCTGCTGGCTCACACCCGCGACGAATGGGTAACGCCGATATTTGCCCAGAGTGATGCCGGAGGATCCGTCATGCGAAAACAAGTCGAACCTGTGGTGACAGTGGTTGCAAGTGCGCTTAAATTACTGGGACAAACGAGCTTTAAGTGAAGCTGCGGTTGTCCATGCTACGACACGAGGTAAAACCATTGCGTGAGCAAGGTGAAGTAATATAATGACCGCCTTTTAAGATCCGCAGACAGTCATCACGGGTGGATGTAGTACGGGGAAAGTATGACTCGCAACCGGACGTTTCTTTATAGGGTTAACAGATGTTGAAGGGCGCAGCGGAGTCATTTGATATTCTATCGCTCTTCAAAGCGTTACTCCTTTTAGACGAACTGAAACTTAACGAAGTTGACACCGTGGTGTCTGATCAGTTGCGCACCCTACTCATCAATGCGCAACATGTTCACCAAGATATTACGCAGGGTTATGCTTCTTTACTTTGCCTGGCTCTGGATGCGATTGCAGCGCGCGCTGCTGCCGCGAATGATGCTGTTTTGGAAAAACAGCTCCGGATAATGATATTGCGATTAAGTCCACCGCTGTTGCCTTCAGAATTGAACTCGCTCAAAGAGTACATGCTGGCTATTTTAAATCGCCTTAATGAGACCAGCTTTGGTAATGCCCTACCTCCGTCGTCCCATCCTTCTGTAAGACCACCATCCGCGTCTACTGCAAGAGGAATGGCTCCTCCTGTGGGCTTTGAGGTCGACATTGGTAGTACAAAGCAAAACGTCGACGGCTTGATGCGTGAACAACTTCATCAGAAAAATCAGGAGTTTTCGCAGATTCGATCCACACTCTCACGTCACGTGAACGAAGCCATTGCGCAGAATCAGGAATTTGGAGTGCTACTGGGGGTCGAGTTGGACGAGCTGCATGAAGCTGAGCGCATACAAGACGTGGAAAAACGGCGCCTCACCTTGATTAACGAGATCAACAAGTTTGTGAAGAAGCATCGATTGCTCTCGGATAAGTTTGACAGCGCAAACAAATATCTGAACCTCGTTGAATCCAGCAATCAACATTTGAGTGATGAGCTCGACCGGGCCCGATTACTGAGCTTGACGGACGAATTGACTGGTTTATCGAATCGGCGGGCTTTCCTTTATCGAATGGAGGATGAAGTCGGGCGTGTAAAGCGTTATGGGATTCCAGTGTCCATGGCAATCATCGATCTTGATGGTTTTAAAGCCATCAACGATTTATGGGGACACGGAGGAGGTGATGTTGTACTTCGGAATTATGCAGAGCAAATCATGTCGGTGTTTCGTCATCACGATATGGTGGCGCGCTATGGTGGAGAAGAGTTCGCTGTAATTCTTCCCAATACAGGATGTGAGGGTGCATACCGTGCATTGCAAAAGGTCCAGAGCCGTGTCAGTGAAGTCATATGTACGCATAATGGCCAGCGGTTCCCAATGCCGACTTTTTCTGCCGGGGTGGCTGAGTATCGTCATGGAGAAATTCTCAGTGATTTTGTTGAGCGGGCGGATATGGCGCTGTATCGAGCCAAACACCTGGGTCGAAATCGCATCGAAATTGCTGAAGAGTTAAATGATGAAATTGTTAATAAACCCGCTGATGACCTTGATGCAGCGCGGCATGCTTAACATAAAATATTCGTATCAAAACAAGCTTCCTATAACTTTGCCATAAAACTGGCGTCCTTCATATTTGAAGTGATCTTCTCGCATCCTTGATATTCTGAATTTTTCTTGTGATTTTTTTCGAAGCGTTAAAAAAGCCAAAAATATGACGCACGAATCGGGTGTGATTTGGATTGTCACTGCAAAGCAGATAGAATACAGCGCAAGTCGGTGATCATGGATTGCAGGATGCACAGTATTAATTAAGGCTAACTGGGTAACGTGATGACTAAATATCGCTCTCGCAAAACATCGTTAACGCATTCTGCGCGCATTACCTCCTACACCTACAAGACATTGCTTTTCTTAGGTTTGGTTGTGGCCTCATTTATAGGCATTAATTTCGTGATTCCTTCCGTTTATGGCGATACGCATTGCGAGCAGGGTTGGCTTAACCGAGCTGTGGGCGCGTTATTTGATTGTTCTGATAATTCCGGGCGTACTCTACAGTCCGACGGGGATAATGAGGATAAAACAATCTGGAATCCTCTGGCCAAGTCCTGGTTGACGCAAGAGCAGGTCGATTTATTAAAGCAAGCGTACGATATTGGCTACCAAGATGGTGGTGAGCAGCACGCCCTTCTATTACAAAGTACCTTGTTGCAAGAAAGCATCGCAGGGCAACTTGGGCGAGTGGGTCACCGTACGGCCCCCGTTGGCAAGCGGTCTTATGGGGTAATGCAAGTCAAAGTTTCTGCGGCGTCAGATGTTTTGGAAGGGCATCCGCAATTGGGTGCATTGCATACTGACGAGGAGCTGATTGTTAGATTAATGACGGATGATCAATTCAATCTCCAGGTTGCATCCAAATTCCTATTATATTTACGGAATAAAACGAATAGCGATGCAGAAGCACTCGTGGCATACAATATGGGATTGCGCGCATCAAAACGTTTTGAAACACATGAAGATTTCAATTACGTGAAAAGCGTTAACCGGTATTTTGAAAACATAGTGGTTCCGTTTAACCGAAAGTATCTCAGCCACGAAAACAGCATCCCTTCGCCTGTTTAGTATCCTCCTCGCGCTACAGGTGCGATTCTGCATATTCCGCCAGGATTGACCGTGGCACCCCGCTTAAATGTACGCTACCTCCATGCGAAAAACCTTTGAAACGTTCTGTCATGTAAGTTAAGCCGGAACTGGTGGCATTAAGATAGGGAGTGTCAATCTGCGAGAGATTACCCAGACCAACCACCTTACTACCTTCACCCGCGCGGGTAATGATTGCTTTGACTTGATACGGGGTCAGGTTCTGGCATTCATCGATAATGATAAAACTTCGCTGGAAACTTCTGCCGCGAATATAATTTAGGGCTTTAAACTGAATGTTGGCTTTTTTCTTTACGAACTCAATACTGCTCGACGGATTAGCGTCATTCAGATGCAAGGCTTCAATATTGTCATTGATTGCCCCCAGCCACGGATCCATTTTTTCTTCTTCCGTGCCTGGAAGAAAGCCGTGATCTTCGGCCAGCGGCGGGGTGCTGCGGGTCGCAATGATTTTGTTGTAAAGCTTATGCTCCACAGTGAGTTCAATCGCAGCCGCCAGGGCCAGGATGGTCTTTCCTGAACCTGCGGCCCCGGTGAGCGTTACGAGATGGACATCGGGATCCAATAAAAGGTGCAGCGCAATACCTTGATAGATATTGCGCGGTTTTAATCCCCAGGCTGTTTGATGCAGCAGCTTGTCTTGAGGTAGATCACGCAATATTACCTCCGCCGCAGTGACCTCCGTAACACGGCCGATGAAGCCTTTCTGGTCAACCACAAACTGGTTTGGGTAGATTTCGTAATTCAGGGCCTCATGCGGCACCGTATGGTAGGCGGACCCATGCTTGTAAACAGTTTTGACATTTGATACCTGATCCCAAAACGAGCCTGAGATCTCAACATATCCCTTGGTCAACTGACGGATATCGGAGACCAATTGATCGGTCTGGTAATCCTGTGATTCAATCCCGCACCCACGCGCCTTAAGCCGCATGTTGATATCTTTGGTGACGAGAATAATTTTCGTATCTTTGTTTTCTTTTTGTAGAACGCGGATGCGGTTAATAATGCGGTTGTCGTTATCGTCATCGGGTAAGTAGAGCTCTTTGGAGCGATCCACCTGAGTGAGCATGATGGATAACGAGCCATGCACCTCGCCGCTGTCGCTGTGGCGTATGGGAATTCCTTTTTCAATGGCTTGCGGCGGGGCGTCACCCAGCAATTTGTCGATCATGCGGATCGCGGAACGGCAATCGGCGGCGATGGATTGTTTGGTGTCTTTGAGTTTGTCGAGTTCTTCGAGCACCGTCATCGGAATAATGACCTGATGCTCCTGAAAATTTTGCAGAGAATTGGGATCGTGGATGAGGACATTGGTATCGAGTACGTAAGCAATCTTGCGGAACGACCGATCATTGTCCATGTAGATGATATACCTCGCAATGTAGGATGAATCGGGCAACACCACATGTTGTCCACCGTAGTTCAAATGTTGTATATCGCCATACTCTACTGTTTTCAAGTATAAATTTTGAAATTGTAGCCGGCATAGCGAGGTCTACCTTGGCCAAGTATTAAAAATACTGGTCAGATTCATTATACAAAATGATCATGAGCTTACTTTGGCGCTTGAAGTAGCAGGTGTCGACATTAAAGAAGCCCGGGCAACATGCACCCCAGCGACCCGCACGGCGAATGAGCGGGCCGGCCAAAGTGAGTCCCGGCATATCGACGGATAATTGGAAAAGCTATCCAATCGGCGTTATAGCATCAATTATTTTGCTTATTTTGCTCGTTCTTCAGGCGGATTTGTGTTGCATGCAATCCTTTTGGACCGGCCGTCAGTTCGAATTCGACTGGTTGGCCGCGTTTTAAAGTCCGGTACCCCTCCATTTCGATTGCGGAGAAATGCGCGAAAATATCTTCAGCACTGTCATTTCCGCTGATGAAACCATAACCCTTGGCGCTATTGAACCATTTCACGACACCTGATGGCATAAATGACACAGCCTCCTTTAACCGACGTTAGTAACTCAACTATTTTTGTTGTTCGAAGAGTCATCATAAATCCCGCGGTTTGGGATGCTGCGTCTTGACAAAGACATTCCCGTTACGCCGACAAAATAAAAACACGAGCTCTTACTATCATTAGTCATAGCACATTATTTCGAGAGTGGAAGTATTCATAGAGTGTGGCTTGCTTGAGTGATGGGAAATATGTGAGATTAAGCGAACAGCGCATATTCATGCGGTGCGATATATAAGGTTGAGTGCAAGAATGAACGTGCAATATTTAGACTTATGACGAAACAAAACCAGCCAGAGCGTAATGATTCGCTCATTGTGCAAGAGGCAAAACCACGCCTCAAACGGCCACCGTTATTTAAAGTAGTCTTGTTAAATGACGATTACACCCCCATGGAATTCGTGGTGCATGTATTGGAACAGTTTTTTGCCATGAGCCGTGAGAAAGCAACGCAAATCATGTTGCATGTACATACCCAGGGAAAAGGTATTTGCGGCGTATTTACGCGTGAGGTTGCCGAAACCAAAGTGGTACAAGTCAACGAATATTCACGTAAACACCAGCATCCTTTACTTTGTACTATGGAAGCAGCCTAACGAGTTTGGAGTGAAATCATGCTAAGCAAAGAACTCGAAGTCACATTAAATACCGCGTTCAAAAGTGCACGCGAACGCCGTCACGAATTCATGACGGTCGAACACTTGTTGTTATCCTTGCTGGATAATGCCGCTGCGATAGCCGTACTGAAAGCCTGCGGGTCTGAGATTGACAAATTACGCAAGGAGCTGGCTGCCTTTCTCGAAGAGACGACCCCTTTGCTCCCCGATGGCAGCGACCGTGAAATCCAGCCAACTTTGGGTTTTCAACGCGTATTGCAACGTGCGGTGTTTCAAGTGCAGTCATCGGGCAAGAAAGAGGTCACTGGTGCGAATGTTTTGGCGGCTATTTTCAGCGAGCAGGAATCCCAAGCGGTTTATTTTCTGAACAAGCAGCACGTCACGCGTCTTGACGTTGTGAACTACATTGCTCACGGTATTTCCAAAATACAGGAAGCAGAAGGGGGCGGTGATGCAGGAGCCCCAGGCAGTGAAGAAGAAGCGCCAGCAGAAGCACCTGGCCGTACACCTCTCGAACTCTATGCGCAAAACCTCAATGAGCTGGCACGTCAGGGTAAAATCGATCCCTTGATCGGGCGGAAAGATGAGGTTGAGCGCACCGTGCAGATTTTGTGTCGGCGGCGCAAGAATAATCCTTTGTTTGTCGGCGAAGCGGGCGTGGGAAAAACTGCAATCGCAGAAGGTTTGGCGAAAAAAATCGTCGACGACGATGTGCCAGAAGTACTGAAAAGTTGCACGATTTATTCTTTGGATCTGGGAGCGTTGCTTGCAGGTACGAAATACCGCGGCGATTTTGAAAAGCGTTTCAAAGCCGTGATGACGCAACTCACTCGCGAACCCGGTGCAATTTTGTTTATCGATGAAATCCATACCATCATCGGCGCAGGTGCGGCTTCCGGCGGAGCGATGGATGCATCTAATCTGATCAAACCCGCACTCGCTTCCGGGCAGATGAAATGTATCGGTTCAACCACCTATCAGGAATACCGTGGCATTTTTGAAAAAGATCGAGCCCTGGCACGACGTTTCCAGAAAATCGACGTGCCGGAGCCGAGCGTGGAAGAAAGCGTGCAAATTCTGGAAGGATTAAAATCGCGCTTCGAAGAACATCACGACGTGAAATATACGCATGCGGCCTTGCGTGGCGCGGCAGAGTTGTCTGCGCGTTATATCAACGACCGGCATTTGCCGGACAAAGCCATTGATGTGATTGACGAAGCCGGCGCAAACCAGCGGCTCCAGACCGTGTCGAAGCGCAAGAAAGTCATCGGACTGCGCGAGATCGAAAATATCGTCGCGAAAATCGCACGCATCCCTCCCAAGAGCGTTTCGAAATCTGATAAAGAAGTGCTGGCAACACTTGAGCGCGACCTGAAGATGGTGATCTTCGGTCAAAACGAAGCGATCGACACGCTGGTGATGAGCATCAAAATGGCCCGTTCCGGATTGGGTAATTTGCAGAAGCCCATCGGCTCGTTCCTGTTCGCTGGGCCTACCGGTGTGGGCAAAACCGAATTGACGCGTCAGCTTGCCAAGTTCATGGGGATAGAATTGGTGCGTTTTGATATGTCTGAATATATGGAACGGCATACCGTATCGCGACTGATCGGTGCTCCGCCGGGATATGTTGGTTTTGACCAAGGCGGATTGCTTACCGAGGCGATCACCAAACAGCCGCACGTCGTGTTGTTGCTGGATGAAATTGAAAAAGCGCATCCCGATGTTTTCAATTTATTGTTGCAAGTGATGGATCATGGCACCTTGACCGACA
Organism: uncultured Gammaproteobacteria bacterium; assembly: GCA_964532385.1. Lineage (GTDB taxonomy): Bacteria > Pseudomonadota > Gammaproteobacteria > SG8-11 > SG8-11 > UBA6921. The sequence goes on from CAZHHW010000031.1 coordinate 27,479, forward strand.
ACAACGGGCGCAAAGCCGATTTTCGCAATGTCATTTTGGTCATGACCACCAATGCGGGCGCAGATCGGGTAAGCCGCGCGTCCGTGGGTTTCAAGCATCAAGATCATGCCACGGACAGCATTGAAGCGATCAAACGGATGTTTACACCGGAATTCCGTAATCGGTTGGATGCCATTGTGCAATTCCGTTCTTTATCGCCACAACACATTGGACATGTGGTCGATAAATTCATTATCGAGCTTGAAGGCCAATTGGAAGAAAAACGCGTCACGCTGCAAGCCGATGATTTGGCGCGCGCATGGTTGGCCGAACGCGGCTACGATCCGAATATGGGCGCACGCCCAATGGCGCGTTTGATTCAGGATAATATTCGCAGACCGTTGGCGGACGAGTTGCTCTTCGGAAAGCTCGTCAATGGCGGTCATGTAGTGGTTAGTGTGAAGGACGATAAGCTGGTATTCGATGTCACCAGTGACAGTGTCGAAACTTCCAGCGAGAACAATCAGGAGAAGATGACCTGACAGGCAGGCATCATTTAGCGCGAAAGATAATGCGGCCTTTACTTAGATCATACGGCGTGATTTCCACGGTAACTTTATCGCCGGTTAAAATACGGATGTAATTTTTGCGCATTTTGCCGGAGATATGCGCGGTTACGATATGACCGTTATCGAGGCGCACGCGAAACATGGTATTGGGCAACGTTTCGGTTACCGTACCTTCCATTTCAATATGATCTTCTTTTGCCATCCCACCATCCGCATCTGAGGCTTGTTTAGGGCGCTCATAGTGCCCTAACCCAAGGGATTTTTCAAAGCCTTATCCGCGTTAGGTTCGTACTGCACAAATAAAAACGCCGCGCAATCCTAAGGATCCGCGGCGTTGCAATAAAAATAGTGAGATGTTAACTGGCGAGCGTTTGCCGCCACGGCGCTTCTGACCAGGTAACAATGGGCAGCGCATTTTTTGAACTGATAACGATTTCCATGCCCAGCAGTTGTACGATCGATTCCAAGTCGTCTGGATCGAATATTTCCTGCTTCAGGCATTCGAGGTGTGTGTAGTTCATGCACAAAAGGTTAGGGCTGAAGCCATGTTCATGTTCGAACTCGTTCGCGATCTGGTAAATAAAGCTCAACATGGCGAGTTCCTCTTATATTTTCGTGGTAACCCGATCCGTACCCGAATTAGTACCGAAAGAGCTTTATTGACCTGTGTATTTCTTATCGGCCGGGCAAAAAGTATTCTTGATTTAATATCGGTATTTTGGGATGCGGGTCAAAGAATCCCAAATTGGTATGTCAAGTTTGGACAAACATGGGGAGTTAAAGATCGGACCAGCGGTTATTCCGATAAATTTCCAATGGATGGAAATTTGCTTTGTAATTCATTTTTTTGGATTCTGCGATCCAATAGCCGAGATACACAAATGGAAGATTTAAACGTTTGGCTTCATTGACTTGCCACAATACTGCATAAGTACCCAGGCCGCGTTCGGCTTGGGCAGGATCGAAAAAAGTATAGATAGCCGATAATCCACTCACCAAGTGGTCAACCGATGCCACGGCCAGCAAATCTGCACCGCAGCGAAATTCATACAGCCAGGTTTCTCCCCAGCGGCATCCAAAAAACGACAAATATTGCTCGGGGCCGTAGTGTTCCATGCCTCCCCCGGGATGGCGCTGGCTAACATAGCGCTGATAAAGCTGGTAGTGCTCATTCTGAAAACTCGCCGCCACGCGGTGAACGGTAATATCCGCATTATGTTGCCAAGTGCGCCGCTGGCTGCGGCTCATATGGAAGCGGTCCACGGGGATTCGCGCTGGAACGCATGCGTCGCAATTAGGACAATACGGGACGTAAACATGCTCGCCGCTACGCCGAAAACCATGTTCTACCAAGGTGCTGTAAAGCTTTTTGGACATGCCGGCAAAGGGATCGGCAAACACGGTAACCGCTTTGCGGTCAGGCAAATAATTGCACGCCGATGGCACCGTGATATAGAAAGCGAGTTCGGATTGTCCAGGTGGCGGCAGCATAATGGGCTATCGATACAGTGACGTAATTGCATCGGCATCCAGCGACCACGGCGCGCGTTCGTGCGGAACGTGACAGCTTTGTTGCAGGATGTTTACGAATTCCGTCCGGCGGATATCTTCGGAACCCAGGCTGCGTAGATGATCCGACTGAATTTGGCAATCGATCACTGCGAAATCCCAGGCGGCGAGCTGATGCACTAAATAAATGAACGCCACTTTGGATGCGTTGGTCATGCGGCTGAACATGGATTCGCCGAAGTACACCTTGCCCAACGCAACGCCGTAAAGGCCGCCGACCAGTTGGCCGGCGTGCCAGGCTTCGACAGAATGGGCCAAGCCGATGCCGTGCAAATGGCAATAGGCTTCGATAATCTCCGGTGTTATCCAGGTGCCCAGGCTGTTCGGGCGTGCCTGCGCGCAGGCCTGGATTACGTCGCGAAACGCACGGTCCACGGTGATCTGATAACGGCCCGCGCGGATTTCTTTGCGCATGCTGCGTGAAACCTTGATGTTGGCCGGAAACAACACCGCGCGCGGGTCGGGCGACCACCATAAAATGGGCTGGCCTTGGCTGTACCAAGGGAAAATTCCTTGCATGTACGCAGTCAATAAACGGCGTGGGGTGAGGCTGCCGCCTACGGCAAGCAAGCCATTAGGTTCTTTGAGCGCCAGCGACACGTCCGGAAATTGCACACGTTTGTCGTTGGGTTCAATCCAGAAGGGTCCGATACCGGTCATAGTGTTTAATTATAGACAGCACGGAGGGAAGTGCGATCCCTGAAATTATGAATTGGACTGTTAAATATTCAGGGTGATCGCGTGGTCTTGATTGAACGGCAGGTGGGAAGTGAGTTCCAACATATAGTGTTCCACCGCCGTGCGTTCG
>CAZHHW010000032.1:0-30286 GCA_964532385.1 uncultured Gammaproteobacteria bacterium
TCCAGATCGGCGCGTTCGGTATCGGCTTGCGAACTCACCGAAACATACTCACCCGCCGCCATCGACATCGCTCCCGCCACCAGTCCGGCGGCGCCCGCGATCAAAATATTATTCGCATCGGCGCCCGCCGCCGCCACGCCTAACACCAGACTGGCGGTCGAGACGATGCCATCGTTGGCGCCCAACACCGCGGCGCGCAGCCAGCCGATACGTTGTGTCCTGTGTCTTTCAATGTGCCGCATGACGTCCCCGTGGGCTTGGCACTCACCTGTATTTTCACACGCGGCCCACCGGCCGCCGCTACACGCGCCATCACATATGCAAGGCCCGCAATTTAGGGTCAGTTTGTGACTTTTACACCGAAGAGCCGGTCTGTTCTGTTCATGAGCAACTACAGGCTATGCGATGAAGTCACCCGCTATCTTGGATCGCGGCAGAATGTGCAAGTCATGACTTATTTAAAAATTTACTCTATCGCCTGGCGAACGGAGCGTAGTGCACTGCAAGCGCGCATCGCGATCCGCTTGCGTCATCCTTCTTTATTAAACTGGTTACTTTTGTGACGGAGGATCGACCAAACCACCACAATAGCCGCGGTGAGGATCAGCAACACCGGAATCCAGAGCAAACTTATCCCACCGATCGCTCCATTCCCAAGGACACCGCTCATGGTTGCGATGATGGTCGCGCCGCCGACCACCACCAGCAGGACCACGGCAATCACCAATCCAACGCCCCAAATGGTGTTATTGGCTTTATTCATCGGTGGCTTTCCGTGGGCTGGCGGCTGACAAAAGCACCCGATGGAGGTCAGAAATGTTCATCACCAGCAGGCTCTGAACGCGGGGCTTTATTCAACTTGTGCCTGAGTTTGCTTGCGGAGGTATACACCACCCGGCGGGCCCGATTCACCGCACCCAGCGGTTTGTGTTCGGCAAGAGCATGCCAAGGAGTGTAGGAAAGATTTTCACAGAAATCCATTTGCGCGGGTGAATCGAATTTCTGAGACGGAATGGTAATTCTCGCCACCCGCTGCGCGGGGGCCGCCTCTTCTGTCCATTCCACTGTGGATTGCTCGATGGGCGTGCTGGCGAAATCCTTGAAGGTTTGCAGGTAAAAGTCAAAACAGGCGGAATCGGTGTTCAGGGCGTTGAGCATGGCGGTTTGCAGATAATCAGTCTCGGGTTGCGAGAAAAATCCGGGCGCCTGCGGCTTGTCGGCGCCGCAAGGTTTGGCGAAATACTTGACCGCCTTTTTATCAAGTCCTGCTCCCAAGCGATAAGGCGTCATCGACCAGTACTGCTCGTAGAGCGGATTGGCGATGCGTGTGCCGCCGATCTGCACCGCCAGGCGGTTCTCGTGCAGGCTCAAATGCGATGCCGCCGCCAGCGTGTTGAGCAGATTGGTTCTACCGGAGAATCTTTTTTCGTGAAATGCCTGCAACATGGCGAGGTATTGCGCGGGGCTGTCCACAAAGAAGAATGGATGGTTGATCAGGATGAAGTCCTGGGTTTGGGCGTCGCGTTCTTCGGGAAGGAGTTTCTCGCCCGCCACGCCGGTGAGCTTAATCGCCATACCGCGCGCATCTTTGCTTTTATCGGGATTGATCTCCGGCGCGCTATTCGAAAAACGAATCCAGGCCGCATAACTCTTGCCGGGGATGAACACCCCATGACGCAACTCTTGCGGCAACTCGGCATCCATATCAAAGCGCGCGCGCACGCAGCCGTGCGCTTTGGCATGGGCATCGCGCAGCGCGGGCCGCCGCCCTTCGCTGTAACGGCGCTCGATGAAGCTCGTAACCACATCGGCCATGCGCTGGTTGATATGCGCTTCATCGGGTTGCGCACGTTCGCCCAGTTCCTGGTCGAGATCCAGCACTTCATCGACCACCGCGACCGTGGAGTCCGCCCGCGCGGGTTTGACTTGGGTTTGACAACCCAGCAATAAACTCACACCCAATGCAACAGCAATGAACCGCTCCCTTGCGCCCGGCACCGGATTTCGCATGATATTGTTTCCTTCCTTGATATTTTCAATTAAGCACCATTTCGCAGGCCCGCACGCCGCATCAAAGCAGCTCTTGCGCGGCGGCATTCAAATAGGGACTCATGGCGCATTTTATTGCGTGCTACTCAAACCGCTTTCGATGGTCTTGATGACTTTATCTTCGAGTTCTTTTGCGGGCGCTTCCGCCTTGCTACCCTGCGCCAGGGCGCCGGTGCGGGCGAACAGCACCGTGGCATGTCCGGACTTTTGCGTGAAGGTTACATGCAGCGGACACAATGCCAGCATGGCGGGATCGGCATTGCTGATTTTTATGGATAAGGCGCCATTGCAGAACACCAGGCTCTTAATCGCTTCCAGCTTGTTGGAATTATAATCTTTCACCGCATTTTTCTCGGCGAATTTGTTCATGTTGTCCATCATGTCAAGCTCGTACACTACTTTGAAACCATTACCTTCCAGCGCCTTCTTGACCTGCGTATAGGCGGTATCGAGATTTTGATTCACCGCTTTTTCGTAAACCGCGGAAACTTCGGCGCGGCCGTTAAAACTGGCCAAGGCCAGGACCAGGGCGAACAGTGTCTTCATGAGGCTCTCCTGAATATTTTTGGGACGGCCACTTAAAAATTTACGGCACAGCGAAACCGCTGTGCCGTATGTTTTTCACATGGTGCCGGTGGGGCCGGTGGTTGCGCCGCCGCCTGCAGGACCTGCGGTTGCGGCACCGCCGCCGTTGCCACCGTTCATGCCGGCGCCATTATTCCCGCCGGTACCATTCATTCCAGTCCCGGTGCCGCCCGTGCCATTCATGCCTCCGCCGTTCATGCCGCCGCCCGTTGCGGTTCCTCCGCCTGCGGCCGGGGCGCCAGCGTTAGCCGGTGCGGGTGCAGGTGCAGGTGCGGTACCACCACCCGCTCCGCCCGGAGGCGGCGCAGCACCACCATTCATTCCGCCGCCACCGGTCATACCACCACCGCCTCCATTCATGGAGGCAGGTATCAACATAATGCCGTCATTCGCCTTTCCACCCATTTTGCTGGCGCCATCCATGGTGTGGCTGCCGTCTGTTTTGCTGCTGCCATCCAGCATGCTGGTCCCGTCCTTCTTGCTATTACTCGTGTGGTCATAACCCATGCCATGCTGGCCCTTCATGGCATGCATCATTTTCATACCGTCCTGCATCAGTTTGGCATGCTCCTGCATGAGCTGGTCACGCTCCTGCGGCGTTTTCGCATCCATGATTTTGTGCATTAATTCGTGCATCTTGACCATGTTCTCCTGCATCTTGGTCAGCTGCGCCTGCTTGTCCTTGTCTGTCATGACCGCTTTCTTATCCTTGTCCGCAGAATGAGGGTCTGCAGCCCAGGCGTGCGAAAGGCATAACGGCAGGGTAGCCAGTGCAGCAATCAGAAATGGACGTTTCATTTTTTTAATCTCCGTGTTGAGAGTGAGCAAGTCGGCGAGGGACATCCAGCGGATTAAGAAATCACCGGAGCAAGGAACGACTTCTTGGTCGTTTTGTTATTTTTTACACTGAAGCCGCTGCTTGTTCTGGACGTTACCGAACTCAAATCCTGCAAATTCAGTCACGCTCAGGTCCTAGTGGATGACGCGGTTCTCGTAATTTTTATCTACGAATTCCAGCGCCACGCTCAAGGTGTCCAACAGCTCATCGAGGTTGATGGGTTTGGTCAGATAGCGGAAGAATCCTGCCGCCAGGCCGTTTTCAATATCCTGGGGTATCGCATTGGCGCTCAGCGCCACAATAGGAATGTGGCACGTCGCCGGGTCCGCGTGCAGCACCTGCATCACTTCGGTGCCGCTCATGCCGGGCAGCGTAATATCCATGAGGATCACTTCCGGCTGATGGGTACGCGCCAACTGGATTCCATGATCACCGTCCGCCGCAGTCAACAACCGTAAATTGGAGCTGCGCATAAGCAGTTGCTCCACCAGCTTCAAATTAGCCGGATTGTCCTCGACATACAGCAGCGAACGCACTCGCCTGTCCTGCGGCAACAGCAGCGCGGGCCGCACCCGCAGCGCGCGCTCGCCCGGGTCGATGTCCGGCTGCGGCGGGCTTGTCAAGCTCAGGTCGATCCAGAATACGCTGCCACTGCCAAGCTCGCTCTGTGCGCCGATGGCGCCTCCCATCAGTTCGACCAGCCGCTTGCTGACCACCAGACCGATGCCGGTGCCTTGCTCCGTGCCGGCCTCTTTACCGAGCCGGTTGAATGGCTGGTAAAGCTGTGCGAGCTGCTCCGGCGCCAGCCCTGCGCCGGTGTCCCGGATACTGATACGAATCGAATCCGGCGGCCGGGGCGTGCATTCCACAGTGACCGCTCCGCCCGGCCGGTTGTATTTGATCGCGTTAACCAGCAAGTTGAGCAACACTTGTTTGACGCGGGTGTGATCGACCTTCACGTGGTAGGGAATCTCGCACCCAGGAAATGTCAAGCTGATGCCCCGGGTACGCGCCTGAGGTTCGATCATGGCGCGGCACTCAAGCATGATCCGATCCAATGCAATGGTCTCCCAGGTCAGATTCACCTTGCCCGCTTCGATCACCGCCAGATCGAGAATTTCGTTGATCAGCTCCAGCAGATACCAGCCTCCTTTAAGTATTTCGTTGAGGTGTTGTTGCTGGGTGGAGGTCGGCGGCGGCAGGCCGGTCTCGATGAGTTGCGCGAATCCCAGAATCGCATTCAGCGGCGTGCGCAACTCGTGGCTCATGCTGGACAGGAATTCCGATTTGGCGAGGCTGGCTTTTTGCGCGGCGGCGATCGCGCTGTTGAGATGCGCTTCGGCTTGTTTGCGCTCGATCACCACCGCCGCGGTCCGGGTTACGATTTCACCCAGCGATTCTTCTTGCGGTTCCGGCTCGCGCACCTCGGGGTAATAGGTGACAAAGGTTCCCAGTACGTTGCCGGATGCGGAAAAAATAGGCGTGGAACAGGCGGCGCGCAATCCCCGCGGTAACGTGAATCCGGCGAAATCAGGACACTCCGAATTACCGGCAATGTCCGCAATGACCACCCGGCGGCGGCCGCTGACTGCCAGACAACAGCTGCCGGTGGCCGAGTTCACCGTCATGCCATCCACAGCTTGACTGTATCCGGCAGGCAAACTGGGGGCGAAGGTGTGCGCAAAATACTGTCCTGATTCATCCAGAAGATGGATCGCCACCAACGCGTGCTGCGGAGATTGTTTCTCGGTCTCGCGCACCAGGTAGTTCAAGACGTCCGCCAATGGCGCACCCAGCGCCACCATTTCGAAGGACTGTCTTTGACAGGACAACATCGCCTCGGCCTGCTTGCGCGCGGTGATATCGGCGACGGTTCCGGCGAAGCTCAGCAGCTTGCGCTCGGTTCCCGCACCGGCGAAGTCTGCGCGTCCCTGCGCCAGCACCCAGTGCAGCGAGCCGTCGGGATGCACCACCCGGTATTCCACTTGATAGGGGGCGGGATCGTCCGGCCGCATGGCCGCATTCACTGCCGCCTGGATGTGCGGAAGATCGGCGGGATGGATATTCGCCAGCGCCTGCTGTTCATTGAGGCCTTCGACCGAAACGCCGAAGATGCTTCGAAAACGTGCATCGGAAGTAAATAAGCCCGTAACCGGATCGATATTCCAGATCCCAAGTCCAGCCGAGCACAGCGCTTCCCGCAGCCGCGCTTCGCTCTGGCGCAGCGCGGCTGCGGCGCGCTGGCGTTGCAAGTGCGCGCGGAAGCGCAAGGCCAGCTGGCGCGCCAAATCAATTTCATCCTCACGCCAGTCGCACGCCACGCAACGGCACAGGCATAACACAAACCGATCTTCCCCATCTTGCACGAGCGGCATGCACATGAACGCTGCAACGTTAAGCGCAGCGAAGTTCTTCGCATCGATGGGCCGCTCCACTGCGGCATCGCGTACCACGATCGCCGCGCCGGTGCGTGCCGCCGTGGCGAATTCCTGTTCCATTAGCTCGGCAAGCGGGGCAATCCCCGCCGCACCGGGAAGCACTTCCCGAGGCCAGCTCATTGCCATGGGATTTACCGCGCCCTGGCTTTCCGCGCATACGCACAAGGAGAGTTGTAAATACCCGGCCACTTGAGCGTCGAGTTTTTGCAGCACTTCTGTTTCGCTGATCACGCGCGCGAGATTCTGGTCCAGCGAAGCCAGAAACCTGGCATTCATTTCCATCTGCCCGCCCGGGCTCAAGCCGGTGCCGATCAACACGTAGCCCGTGATCTCGTCCGCGCCGCCGCGCAACGGCGTGATCGATTCGACCACCGCAAAGCGGCTGCCGTCCTTGCGCAGATAAGTCACGTCATGGCGCTCTGCATACCCGTGCGCGGCGAGTGCCACGCTCTGCTGCGGATCCTGCATATCGCCGGGACTAAGCTTGTTAACGACTTCAGCCGCGGCATAGCCCAGCATGCGCTGGGCGCCGGTATTGAAGAGTTGAATGATGCCTTTTGCGTCGGTGGCGATGATCAAGAAGCCGGCATTGTCGAAAAGGGCATTCGGCAGAGCGAGCGCTTGCATCATGGCCTCGGGGTGTTGCACGTCGAACCCCTCCGTTACCGAATGATCGCCTGACAACAATGAATATGGAGACATGGGATGACCTGATTATGGAACCGCATGCAAAGACGGCGGATCCACGCATTAAGAATTTTAGAAGTGTTGCGGCCGAGCATACCTCAATCAACCATGACTTGGCGGCCGCATTAATACCAATCCCTCGCACCTCGCCGTTGTTGCCCAATTTAGAAACCCGCCAATTCTTTTAAGTCACGCTGTGGCTCCACTTTGGCGGTCATCACACTGATGGCGACCACGTGATCCTGGCGGTCGTCCACCAGCGGAATGGTTTTATTCAAACGCTCGACCCCGTCCATGGTGACGCGCATGCCGCTGCCGTGCGCATCGCCGGCCGTTTGCGTCACGACAATGTGATAAACGGTTTCCCGGTAACGGTAGTGCAGCGTGAACCCTTTCCAGTCCACCGGCAGACAGGGCGCGAAATGCAATTTGTCGATATCCAGACGCAATCCCAGCAACGACTCCACGATCAGCCGGTACATCCAGCCCGCCGAACCGGTGTACCAGCTCCAGCCGCCGCGTCCGGCGTGCGGCGCAACACCGTAGACGTCCGCGGTCACCACGTACGGTTCGACTTTATAAACAGAAATTTCCGCCGCCGACTTGGCATGATTGACCGGATTGATCATGGTCAATAATTCCCACGCGCGCGCGCTGTCGCCCAACGCGGCGAACGCCATCGCGGTCCAGATCGCGGCATGCGTGTATTGCCCGCCATTTTCGCGCACGCCCGGCACGTAGCCTTTGATGTAACCCGGGTCCATTTCCGATTTGTCGAACGGCGGATCCAGCAACTGGATCAGCGCCGCATCGCGCCGCACCAGCCGCGCGTACACCGCCTCCATGCCGCTGCGCGAACGCACCGGATCACCCGCGCCCGACAACACCGACCAGCTTTGCGAAATCGAATCGATCTGGCATTCGCTGTTGGCCGCCGAACCCAGCGGCGTGCCATTGTCGAAATAAGCGCGCCGGTACCAGGCGCCGTCCCATGCATTTTGCTCGATATGCTGGCGCAGGTGCGCGGCTTCGGTGCGGCACAGTTCGGTGAACGGCACGTCGCCCATGCGCTGCGCCACGTCGATGAAACGCGTCAGGACTTCGTAGAAAAAGAACCCGAGCCAGACACTTTCGCCCTTGCCGTGCAAACCCACCAGGTTCATGCCGTCGTTCCAGTCGCCCGAGCCGATCAGCGGCAGGCCATGCTCGCCATAGGTCAGGCCGTGGCGGATGGCGCGCACGCAATGTTCGTACAGGCTGGCACTTTCGGCGGAATGGCGCGGCAAGTCGTAATACGAATCGTCTTCGGGATTGACCGGACGGCCTTCGATGAAGGACACCGTTTCTTCCAGCACGCCGGTGTCGCCGGTCGCCAGCACATAGCGGCACACCGCCAGCGGCAGCCACAGGTAATCGTCGGAACAATGCGTGCGCACGCCGCGGTTGGAAGGCGGATGCCACCAATGCTGCACGTCGCCTTCCACGAACTGATGCGCCGCGCACAGCAGCAACTGCTCGCGCACGCGTTGCGGTTCGGCATGTATCAACGCCATCACATCCTGCAACTGATCGCGGAAACCAAAAGCGCCGCCTGACTGATAGTAACCGCTGCGCGCCCACAGCCGGCAGGCCAGCGTCTGGTAGATCAGCCAACCATTGGTCAGCACGTTCAGAGAGGAGTCGGGTGTTTCCACTTGCACCGCGCCCAGCGTGCGGTTCCAGTATTGCCACACCGCATCCAGCGCGGCATGCGCGGCCGCCGGGCCACGGTAACGGCGCACCTGCTTGCGCGCCTCCTCGCTGCCGCGCCGACCGGCCAGACCCAGCCGGAACACAATCTCGCGCTCCTGTCCCTCGGCCAGTTCGAAACCGACCTGGATCGCGGCGCAGGGGTCCAGCGCCGCGCCCATCTTGCCGGACAGCCGCGCGCGCGTCATCGCCGCCGGATTTTTCAGCGAGCCGTTGCGGCCGATAAATTCGGTGCGGTCGCAGGTGATGGTGCGGCCGGCGTCGTCGACATCGAAAAAGGCGATGCGATCGGCGAATTCCAAATTGTAAGGATTGCGCGCGAATAGCGCGCCGCAGCCGGAATCCACTTCGGTGGTTACATGCATGGTGGATTTCGGCCGCAAGTCGCCCAGCACCCATTCCACATAACCGGTCGCGGAAAGGCGCCGCGGCCGTCCGGAAGCATTCCGAATTTTCAAAACCGAGAATTTAATCGCCGCATCCAGCGCCACGTACACCCACAGCTCCGAAACAATCCCGCCTTCGCTGTGTTCGAACACGCTGTAGCCGAAGCCGTGCCGGCTGACATAGGCATTGGCGCCGCGCGCGGGCAGCGGCGTGGGCGACCAGAAGTGTCCGGTCTCTTCATCACGCAGATAAAATGCTTCGCCACTCGCGTCCGAAACCGGATCGTTGTGCCACGGCGTGAGCCGGAACTCATGCGCGTTTTCGCTCCAGGTGTAGGCCAGGCCATTCTCGGAAATGACGCTGCCGAAATGCGGGTTCGCCAGCACATTCACCCACGGCGCCGGCGTCAGCTGCGTGGCCGAGGTGGTGATCACATACTCGTGACCGTCGGGCGTGAAGCCGCCCAGTCCGTTGTCGAGAATAAGGTCGCGCTTCGGCACCTGGTTGTCCGCCGCAGCGTCGGGGCGATGTTTGCGCACCGGTTGCAGGCGCGGCACGCGCAGCGCGCGCATGCCGTGGCGATTGAGCTGTTCCGCGAGCGTGCCGCGATGGTCGCTGAGAATGACCCGCGCCACCGACTGGAACAAAATGCGGTCTTCGTTGGAGATCTGTTCCGCCGGGCGTACAAAGATCCCGCCCGGGCGGTCGATCACATGCGCTTCCACCCCGCCGGCGATCAAACCGACGATCTGATCTTGCAGCAGTTGCCGGTAACCGGCGTGGTCTTCGTTCCAGATCACGAGGTCGACCGCCAGCCCTTTCAGGCGCCAGTAGGCATGCGCCTGCACCAGTTGGCGCACCAGTTCGATATTGGCGGCATCGCCGATCTGCAACAGCACGATCGGCAGGTCGCCGGAAATGGCGTAACCCCACAAGCCGGATTGCCCGCGGCGATTTTGCAGCAGAATTCCGGTATCGGCGCGCAACGAAGCGTTGGCGTAAATCATCGAACTGGCCAGCCGCCCGTACAGTTGCGCATCGGCTTCGCTGGCATTGAGCTGGCGCAGCACCACCTGCGCATGCGTCCAGGCAAGATCGAAGACCCGGTCCGCAAGGCGCCGGTCTTGATATTTTTCCACCAGACCCATCACGGCCTCGCGGCTTTCGCCCATGCCGGTGACCATATCGATGGTGACCGTTTGCTGCGCTTCGAGCGTGATGGAGTAGCGGATCGCGACAATCGGATCCAGCACCGAACCCTGGCTGCCGGAAAGCCGGCTGGACGCGGTCACGGGCGTGCTCAGCGCCTGTGGATCGGCCGCCGTATGGCCGCGCCCGATGAACTGCATGCGGTCGGTTTCATAGGAAATTTCACCGGTTTCCCCGCCATGCACCGCCATCAAGTGCAGCATCCACGGCACGTGTTCGCTGCGCGAACGCGGACGTCGCGTGCACAGGATCGCCTGACGGGATTCGATGACTTCGGTCTGCACGAACAAATTGCTGAAGGCCGGATGCAACGCATCCGTGGCGGGCACCGCCAGCACCACTTCGGCGTAACTCGTCACCGTGATAGTGCGGCGGGTGCGCGCGCGGTTGGTCAGATGCACGCGGCGCAGTTCGATATCGTCTTCCGGCGAGACCACGATCTCGGTGTGGGTCTCGAAATCGTAATCGGTGCGGCGGAATTCGGCGCGCCCCTCGGAAAAAATCGCTTCGTAGTGCTGCGGCTGCTTGAGCGTCGGCTGATGCGCGGTGGACCAGACTTCGCCGCTGCTCATGTCGCGCAGATAGCAGAACGTGCCCCATCCATCGCAGGTGGTGTCTTCGCGCCAGCGCGTGACCGCAAGGTCCTTCCAGCGGCTATAGCCGCCGCCCGCATTGGTGACCATCACGTGATAGCGGCCATTCGACAACAATTGCACTTCCGGAATCGGCGTGTCGGGGCTGTTGAAGACGCGAATCGGCGCTTCCGGCGCGCTCGCCGCCGAACGGATGTCGGAGAGTTGCGCGGTGGGCGGGAAAAATGCCGTGGTTCTGGGCACCCGTTCTTGCAACAGCAGCAGCGTGGCCTGGAATAACGGATCGGACACAAAGCGCTTCTGCATCGGACGATCCAGCAGCAGATAGGACAGCGAAAGCAGGCTCATTCCTTGGTGGTGCGCCATGTAAGAACGCACCAGCGAACTGGTTTCGCCGCGCCGCTGACGCGACGGGGTGTAGTCGATGGCTTCATAGAAGCCGAATTTCCCTTCCAGCCCGATCTCCGCAAGCCGTTGCAAATTCTGACAGGCAGCCTCGGGCGCCACCATCAACGCCATCACCGTCGCATACGGCGCAATCACCAAGTCGTCCGCGAGCCCGCGTTTAAAGCCAAGACCTGGCACGCCGAAGGCGCGATACTGATAATTGAAATGGATGTCCACCAGGTTGTAGCCGGATTCCGACATGCCCCAGGGCACACCGCGCTGCCGTCCGTACTCGATCTGCCGCTCCACCGCCGCCTCGCAGGTCTGTTTGAGCAGCGTATTGTCGTACGTCGGCATGACCAGCATCGGCATCAGATACTCGAACATCGAGCCGCTCCATGACAACAACAGCGGTTCACCGCCGGTGCTGGTGAGCAGACGTCCGAGCGCGAACCAGCTTTCCTGCGGCAACTGGCCTTGTGCAATCGCGATGAAATTTACCAGCCGCGCTTCCGAGGCCAGCAAATCATAGCGGCTGGCGTCGCGCCGCCGCTCGTCGACGTTGTAGCCGATGGCCAGCAGACGCGAGGCTTTGTCGTACAGGAAGTCGTATTCCATGTAAGCGAAGGCGCCCGCTTGCAGCGCCAGTTGTTCAATGACCGTGATGCGCTGCGTGGCGCGCGCGCTGCCTTGCAGAATGCTGCGCCGAAACTCTTCCAGCCACGCGCGCTTGGGCGCTTCCGTCTGTGTCTGCAGATGCGTATCGATCAGCGGCAGCCAGCTTTCGTCGAGCCTGGCCAGACCACGCAAGCTGGGAATGGGACCGGGCGCGGGAATCTCCTCTAGGCCGGCGGGCGCCGGCGGCAATAACAGCCACGGCGCCAGGTAGGTCAATTCATCCAGCGCCGCGCGGCATTGCCGGGCGAGAATCTGCGCCCACTCGTTGGGATCATTTTGCACGGTGATTTCCGCGTGCGATGCGCGCGGACCCGCGTCTAGGTTGCCGGCGATGTGCGCCGCGCGCCGTGTCAGACGCTCCAGGCACAGCCACATCTCCACCAGGGTGGTGGGACGGGAAGCGCACACCGTTTCAAAATCGTTTTTAAATTCGCCGAGCGGCGCGGGCAACGGAACGCTGGTGACGGCCTCGTTCAGCAGCGCCAGCGTGTCTTGCAGCCCGTCGAAGATCCGCGCCGGTAAGAGCAGATCATCGGCCAGCGCCAGCAACCCCGGCCGTAATGTCAATAAGTGGCCCGCCAGATTGCCGCTGTCCACCGTCGAAACATAAATCGGGTGCAGGGGTTTTAGCGAAACGGTGTCGTACCAGTTGTAGAAATGCCCATGATGGCGCGGCAGACTTTCCAACGTGCGAAATGTCGAGGCCGTGCGCTCGAGCAGTTGCCCGGCCGGAATGTAACCGAAGTCGTAGGCGGTTAAATTCGCCAGCAGCGACATGCCGATATTGGTCGGCGAGGTGCGATGGGCGATCACCGCACCGCGATAGATCTGATAATTATCGGGCGGCAGCCAGTGATCTTCGGGCCCGACAAAGGTTTCGAAGAATGCCCAGGTTTTGCGCGCCAGCTTGCGCAGAAACACCGTTTGTTCAAGCGACAAACGCGCTTCGCGCCGCACCAGGGGTTGACTGAGCCACCAGGAAAGTAGCGGTGAACTAGTCCATAGCAGCAACACCGGCGCCGCGAAAATAAGCACCGCAGGCTTGTTCAGCAGCAGATACAGCAGAGCGGCCACGGCGATTAACGGCCCGAACCACATCACGCGCCAGGCTGCGCTCAAACCCGTGTGCGTGTGCGACGTAACCTCGGACGGACTCCATTCCAGCATGCGCCGGTGCGTGAACCACATTCTGCCCAGCGTGCGGGTGACGGCATTGAGGCTGTAACACGCCTCATAAGGCAGACACGCCAGATTAAAAACCGCCTGCCCAAAACGGTACTTGGCGGCATCAAATGTGGCTAATAAATGTTGTGAGAACCGCACTTCGCGCGGCTTGTTGAACATGTCCATCAGCGTGGTGATGAACGGCGGCAGCAGCAAGATGCCCAGCAAAGCCACGGTCCACCACTGCGGCGCAGCAAGTAATTCCCAACCCAGCAGCAGCAAGGCCGTCACCGCCGCCGGCACCAGACTGCGGCGCAAATTGTCAAACAGCTTCCATTGCGACAGCCACGAGAGCGGATTTTTTTCCTTGCGCGCGCCCGCGGCGGGGCGCGGCGTGCGCCGCATCAGCCAGCCCAGCAATTGCCAGTCGCCGCGGATCCAGCGATGACGGCGGCTCACATCCATGCTGTAGCGGGCGGGATAATCCTCGTACAAATGCACATCGCTCACCAGACCGGAGCGCGCATAACAGCCTTCCAGCAAATCATGGCTGAGGATGCGATTTTCCGGGAAGCGTCCGTTCAAAGCCTGTTCGAACACATCCACGTCGTAGATGCCCTTGCCGATGAACGAACCTTCATCGAACACATCCTGGTAAACGTCGGAAGCCACGCTGGTGTAAGGATCAATGCCGGTATCGAAACCATGCAGACGCGCATAGCGCGAACGGTTGGCGCCTTCCAGGCTGACACTGACGCTCGGCTGAAGAATGCCGTAACCCTCGACGACCCGCCGCCGCTGCGTGTCATAGCGCGCGCGATTCAGCGGATGCGCCATCGCCCCGGCCAGTTGCCGCGCGGCATCGCGCGGCAACTGCGTGTCGGTGTCCAGCGTGATGACATACTTCACGCCGCCGAGGTGCCGGATATTGCCGGCAATATGCGAAAACCGCTGCACCGCCGGGACGGCTTCGGCGGATGCGTTTTCCGGCGCTTCGCCGCGGATCTCGCGCAGCAATGCATTCAGATCGGAAAGCTTGCCGCGTTTGCGTTCGTAACCCATCCAGAGACGTTCTTGCGGGTTCCACAGGCGCGGCCGGTGGAACAGAAAAAAAATGTCGTTCTCCGCTACCCTGTATTTTTCGTTGAGCGCTTCGATGCCGGTTAATGCCTGCTGCACCAGCGCCGCGTCTTCGGGAAGCGTTGCTTCACGCGCATCGCGGAAATCGGTCAGCAAAGCGAAATACAGGTTGTCGTCGCGGTTCGCCAGGAAGCGCACTTCCAGCGCTTCGAGCAGAGCGTCGACGTGTTGCGCCCCGGCCAGCATCGCCGGCACCGCCACCAGGGTGCGCGCGGGCGCGGGAATGCCGCCGGAAAAATCCATGCGCGGCAAGACCTTTGGACACACCACTAACGCCGTCAGCCAATTCACCAGCGCCAGCGCCAGTTGACTGCTCGCCAGCAGTGCCAGCAGCGCCACCGGCACCTGCATTTTCAGCGGCAGTCCCTGGCTCTTCGCCATCGCCAGCAGACCCGCGCCGAACAACGCGGTGAGCAGACCGATGGCGCCGAGGTACACACCCAGCGGCCGGCGGGAGGTGAGCTTCGCAAGTCTGGCGGGCCAGGAAAAACGCATCTGCACTTTGCTTTGCAGCGCCGCCAAGCCACGGTCGAGCAAATAAAAGCCGACATGCGCCGCACGCGCGCCCGGCTGCGCAACCTGGCCGGCCTGCGCGAGCTGGAGCGCGCTGCGCGCGACTTCGACTTCTGAATGAGGGCTGGTCTTGGCAATTTTTTCGATTGCATGGCGATAGCGGTCGCGCGTGGCGAAATCCATTCCCGCATAGGTGTTGTCCGGATCCTGCCGCAAGGTTTGCTCGACCAGACTCATGGTCTCGACGAATTCGCGCCAATCCATGCCGCCCAGAAAACGCAGGCTGGCAATGCTGTTGCTGATGGACACCTGATCGGCGGCGAGCTGCTGGTTTCCCGATTGCACCAACTGTTCGATGGTCAAACCCGATTCGGCCAGCACTTGTTCGATCCAGGTCAATGGCAAGGCCAGGGCGAGGCTTTGCCCTTGCAGCCGGCGCGCGAATTCGGACACGAACGAGGTCGTGATCGGCGGATGCGAACGCGCCATGTCGGCAATGACCAAGACCAGGCTCTTCGGATCCTTCTCCGCCACCGTGGTCATCTGCACCGCCCACGTCGCGGCGAGATCGCGCTCGCCCCGGCCGGCCTCGATGCGTACCGCGACGCGGCGTAAATTTTCAATCAGCGCCAGCCGCAGCATGATGGGAATCGCCCATAACTCGCCCAGCTTGAGCACACTGACGGTCTGATACGCGGCGATGAAACGGCTGAGACTTTCCGGGTCGACGCGCCCGTCGCCGTGCGAAATAAGTTCCAGCGCCAGATCACACACGCGCGGCAAGCCCGCCGAAGGACCGCTCGCCAGACGCGGTAATTCCCGGCTGTAACCTTTGGGTAAATGGCGTTTCGCGGTACGGATCTGGTCTTCGATCAAATAGAAATTATCGAGCAGCCATTCGCCCGCGGGCGTGATTTGCTGATTCGCACGCACGGCCGTCATGAGCCGGCCGCACACCGCAATCAACACCGCCTCGTTTTCCGCCAGGCGCGCCAGCAGTTGATCCGGCGGATAGTCCGGCGTCAAGCGGTGCATGCCCGCGAGGCGCTGGCCATGCTGTTCCATTTGATCGGCGCTGTACAACTCCGAGCGCAACGGCGATTCGTCGAACGAATGCTTAACGGACACGCCGCCGCTGTCGCGCAAGCGTGCCCGCAGTTGATGCATATAATGGAAAAAACGGATCTCGCTAGTTTTCATTTTTGTTAATTTTCAGGTGGGCCGGGCAGCCTTCCGGACTTGAAAAAATCGGCTGCAGGGCCTTGGTCGTTACCGCTCCCGCTAGTGAGCCAACACACCGTTTTCCAAAAAGGCCGCATCATAGGTCAAAACGATCTGCGGGTCGGGCAGGATAAGCTGCGGATCCTTATCCGCGTAGTCCAAACGGCTCAGAATATCCTTGATAATGTTAAGACGTGCTGCTTGTTTATCGTCGGCGCGCACGATGGTCCAGGGCGCGCCGGGAGTGTGCGAGCGCGTCAGCATTTCATTGCGCGCCGCGCTGTATTGCTTCCACTTGTGCAACGCCTGATCGTCGAGCGTGCTGACTTTCCATTGCGTCAGGGGATCGCGCTTGCGCTCGTGCAAGCGTTGCTTCTGTTCGGACTTGGCGATATCGAGGTAGTACTTGAGAAGCCGGATGCCGGAACGCACCAGCATGTGTTCGAAGTCAGCCACCGACCCCATGAATTCCTGGTATTCGGACTCGCTGCAAAATCCCATGACGCGTTCCACGCCCGCGCGGTTGTACCAGCTGCGGTTAAACAACACGAGCTCCTGCGCGGCCGGCAAATGCGACACATAACGCTGGAAATACCATGAAGTCCGGTCGCGGTCCGAGGGTTTACCGAGTGCCACCACACGGGTTTCGCGCGGACTTAAATGCTGAGTGATGCGTTTGATCGCGCCGTCCTTGCCGGCGGCGTCGCGGCCTTCGAAGATGATCAGGATCTTTTCATGGGACTGAATGAAATGGCGCTGCAACTTGACGAGCTCCATCTGGAGATCGCGCAAATTGTCCTTGTAAGACTTTTTTGAAATCCCGGGCTGCGCCGCTCGATTTTTTTTCACCGGCTTCCTGTTCATGGGCAACCGCGTTTCGAACGGCGCTGGCGCAGTCTTCCACGAAACACGCGCGGTACTGTATCCGCAAGCATTCGAGTTCCTTTTCCGGGTATTTTTTTCCGGGCATTTTTAGAATGTACAGACCGCCGCGTGATGCACTGCGGCCCTCCGCGCCTTCAAACGGATTTCATTATGCCCATCTGGGGCGCATGCACAGTTCGATAACGTACATACGTTAACGAAGGCCCAGTGGCGACTTCATGCAGCGGATTTTCAGTACGACAGCGCACTGAGTACGTGGGCGTACAGACCGGGCATTTTTAACAGCCCAAGCTGTGTTCTATGAATACATCCGAAGAAATCTTAAGTACTCCTCCGGGCCGGTCCGCACCGCGCCTGCGCAGCCGTAAACTGGCTCCATTAATCAGTGATCTTCTACCTGTGTGCGATTTTGCGAGCCTGCTGCTGGCCTCCTTTCTCAGCACGCTGCTCTACTCCCACGGTTTTGCTCCGCTGCAACCCGGATTCGAGACGAGTCTGGAGCAAGCCATATGGATCGGCGCGGGGCTGGCGGGATTCATTCTCTACGATGCGCGCTTCGGCGCGCTTGCAAGCCAAGGGCGCTCCTTATGGCTGCGGCCCTATGTGTTGCGCTTCACGCTGCTGGTCAGCGTGATCCTGGCGCTGGGTTATCTAAGTCAAGCATTGGAACCCTTTCCGGCATCCTGGCTTGTGCTGTGGTTTGCAGGCAGCCTGGTCTTGACCGGCTTAACCCGGGTGCTGGCGGGCCGTTATTTGCACGGCTTGCAACGCCAAGGGCTGCTGACCGAAGTCATCGCCGTGGTCGGCGCCGGCGCCGTGGCCGACCGCTTGGTGCAGACCTTGCGTCAGGCACGTCCCGGTGCGATTGAATTTCTGGGCGTGTTCGACGACAAAATCGCCGGCGCTCCGCACAGCATGATCAAGTCCACCGGCAACCTGGCGCAACTCATCGAGCTCGCTAAGACGCGCAAGATCGACTGGATTTTATTAACCCTGCCTGCGACCGCCGAACAACGCGTGCTGTCGATCGTGCAACAACTCAAAACGCTGTCGGTGCCGATCGGCCTGTGTCCGCAACACGTGGGTTTAACCGTGCCGTACCACACGGTGGATTACGTGGGCGGCGATAACCTGCCGGTCAGTTTGCTGGCGGACCGCCCGATCAAGCGCTGGAATGCGGTGCTCAAGGCCGGTGAAGATTATGTGCTGGGCGGCATCATCACCCTGCTGCTGTTGCCGGTGCTGGCGCTGATTGCTTTGGCGATCAAGCTCGACAGTCCCGGGCCGGTTATTTTCAAACAGCGCCGGCATGCCTGTAACAATCATGAATTCGATATCTATAAATTTCGCAGCATGCGCTGGAATCCCGCGGCCACCACGGGCGCGCTGAAACAAACCAGCCGCGACGACGACCGCTTCACGCGCTTGGGCCGCTTCCTGCGCGCCACCAGCCTGGATGAACTGCCGCAACTTTTTAATGTGCTCAAGGGCGACATGTCCCTGGTCGGCCCGCGTCCGCATGCTGTCAACATGCGCACCGAAGACCGGCTGGGGCATGAGATCACCGACCGATACGCGCACCGTCATCGCGTCAAGCCCGGCATGACCGGCTGGTCGCAGGTTAATGGCGCACGCGGCGCCACCGACACTACCGCGCAATTGCGCCGCCGTGTGGAACTGGATTTGTACTACATAGAAAACTGGTCGCTGTTGCTGGACATCAAAATCCTGGTACTGACCTGCCGCGAAGTCCTCAAGAGAACCAATGCTTACTAGCTAGTGGTCGAGGACCGGCCGATGCCGGTCCGTTTAGTTGCTATCGGTTTAGAGGAGTAGATTCTATGTTATTAGCTCAAGACAATTCCCCCCGCTGGCGGTCCCTCCTTGTCTGTATATCGCTCAGCGCACTGTTGCTGGCTTGTAATGGCGGTGGCGGCGAAAGCGGCGACGGCGATACCAACCCACCCAGCAACAGCAATGGCGGCGGCAGTAACAATAGTGGAACGGGTAACACGGCCGGTGGCGGCGCCGCAGGAAGCAATTCCGGCAGCGGCAATACCGTTGCGGGCACAGATGGTTCAGGTGGTGACACTACCGGCGGCAGTGGCTTGCCTCCCAGCGGCGGACCGGGCGCACCCGGCGCGACCACGCTCAGCGTTGCCGCCAGTCTCAAACAAATGCATTTCTCGTGGCCCGCGGTCAGCACCGCAACCTATTACCAACTGTATCGAAACGCGGATGGTGTTTCCGGTTTCACCCAGGTGGGCGGCGACTTCACCGGCACCTCGTATGATCAGGAAGTTGCCGCGCACCGCTTCAATTGGGGGGCGGCGCGTTACATCCTCGATGCGTGCAACGCGGCGGGCTGCACGGCCTCCAACTCGCTGAGTGTCGGCGACGCCGCGGCGGGCGCCATCGGTTACTTCAAAGCGTCCGATACTCAGGCCAACGATATTTTCGCGCGCGCGCTCGGTTTAAGCAGCGACGGCAATACGCTTGCGGTCGGCGCCACGGGTAAAGGCGGTTCCGCCGGAGCCGTGTATATTTTTACCCGCCAAGGCAGCAGCTGGTCGCAAACGGGTTATGTCAAAGCCGCCGATGCGGCCAGCGGTGATTCCTTCGGTGAAGCGCTGGCTTTGAGCGGCGACGGTAATACGCTCGCGGTGGGCGCCTACCTCGAAGACAGCATCAGCACCGGCATCAATGGTTCCACCGGCGGGATTGCGGAAAATAATTCCAATCGCGGCGCCGTGTATGTTTTCACCCGCGGCGGGGGCGGCTGGACGCAACAAGCGTACGTGAAAGCCAGCAGCAGCCATGACAACGCCTATTTCGGCGGCGCGGTTTCTTTAAACAACGACGGCAATACTCTCGCGGTGGGAGCCACCGGCGAACGCACCGGCGGCATGGATGCCGGAGCCGTGTACGTCTTCATGCGCGCCGCAGGGGTCTGGTCGCAACAAGGATTCGTGAAATCCTCCGCGCCCATGCCCGGCGCTCACTTCGGCGCCGCCGTGACCTTGAGCGGCGACGGCAGCACGCTTGCGGCCGGCGCTCCGGATGAATACAACGGCAGCGACAGCGGCGGCTCGGTGTATGTTTTCGCGCTCACCGCAGGTGCTTGGTCGCAACAATCGGCCGTGAAAGCTTCCAACACGTCGGCCTTCGACGCGTTCGGTTCCGCCCTTTCTTTAAGCGCCGACGGCGCCAGCCTGGCGGTGGGTGCGCAGAATGAAAAAAGCGCCGCCACCGGCATCGACGGCAATCAGGCGGACAGAACCGCGGGCGGCGCGGGCGCGGCCTACGTCTTTACGCGCAGCGCAGGCGCCTGGTCGCAACAGGCTTACATCAAGGCTTCGAACACGGCGCAAAACGCGGCTTTCGGCAGCTCGCTGGCATTCAGCGGCGATGCCACCACGCTGGCGGTGGGAGCGAGCGGCGAAGCCAGCGCCGCCACCGGCGTCGGCGGCAATCAAAACGACAACACACGCGGCAATGCCGGAGCGGTGTATGTCTACACACGCGCAGGCGCCTGGTCGCAACAAAATTACGTGAAAGCCCCGAACACGGGCGCCAACGATTTCTTCGGTTACAAAGTCGCCCTTAACGGCGACGGCAACACCCTGGCGGTGGGCGCGTTCGGCGAAGCCAGCGCCGCGACCGGTATCGGCGGCAATCAGGCGGACAACGCCGCCGCGAATGCGGGTGCCGCCTATCTCTACTAAACATCTCGGCGGCGCGCTTGCCGGACCCCGTCCGCCGGGTTCGCCGCCGGCCGTTTGCCCGGTTATTTCCCCCTCCACAGGCATCAAAAAATCCCGCTTGCAAAATAATTAATCATTTAGCGCAATGCTTTATCTTTAAAAGGTGCCTTGTAAAGACATTTACATTGTGCTCCACCGCACTGAGTCCGCCGACGCACAGACGCTGCAATTCCCGAGGTTTATTGTCTCCCTCATATGTTAGACAGCGAGGGTCCCATGACTACTACCACCGAATACCCCATTAGTGCTTCCAACGAAAGTTTGCTCCACGCGTCCGCGCACTCGGCCAAATCGAGTTTGAGTTACAACTTCGTTGCCATGACCAGCGGCCTGCTTCTGTTCTTCGACATCATCTGTCTGCTCAGCGCCGCTTCCTTCAGTACCTTCATCTACACCCAATGGCTGGCGCCGCTGAATCTCGCTTCCGGTTTCGGCAGCGCGTGCGAGCAAGCGGCTTTAGTGGCGGCGGTACTGGTACCGTTCATTCTGTTCGACCGGCGTTTCGGTACGGTCGCCAGCCGCGGGCAAATGCCGTTGCTGATGCGTTCGTATGCGTTGCGCTTTACGCTTTTCGCCGGCGTGGCATTGACCTTGGGCGCGATCTGCCAGGCGCTGGAACAACTTTCCGCCGTCTGGCTGCTGATGTGGTTTTCAATCAGCCTGTCGCTCACCGGCCTCACACGCGTGGCGATGGCTCGCTGGCTGCGGCGCTTGCAGCGCCAAGGCGTATTGACTGAAGTCATCGCGGTGGTCGGCGCCGGCCCGGTGGCCGACCGGCTGGTGCGGTCGTTACGTCAATCGCGTCCCGACTCGCTCGAATTTCTGGGCATCTTCGACGATAAAATTCTGGGCGCGCCGCAGAGCGCGATCAAAGCCACGGGCAGCGTAGCGGATCTCATCGAGCTGGGTAAAACACGTAAGATCGACTGGATTTTATTAACCCTGCCTTCGACCGCCGACGTACGTATTGTGTCGATTGTGCAACGGCTCAAGGCACTGTCGGTGCCGATCGGCTTGTGCCCGCAACATGTGGGCTCGACCGTTCCTTATCATACGGTCGATTACGTAGGCGGAAACATGCCGGTGAGCTTGCTGGCCGACCGTCCGGCGCAGCGCTGGGATGCGGTGATCAAGGCGGGTGAAGAATTCCTGCCGCGCTGGATCATCACCCTGGCGATGCTGCCGGTAACGATCTTTAATAAAGCGCTCGCCAGCCTGCTGCTCAAATTGGCGCCTATAGCCAAACCCGCTCCCGCCGCCAAGCTCACGTTCCAATTCGACAATTATGATCTGGCCGGATTTACCAATGTCGCCGCGAACTTCGGTCAAAACCGTTATGGTTATGTCGTGACCCCGAATGCCGATCACATGATTCGTTTGCACGAAGACGCCTCGTTTCGCGCCCTCTACGCGGCCGCCAGTTATGTGCTGCTCGACAGCCGTTTTCTGGCGAAGATTTTGCGCATCACTAAAGGCCTGCAATTACCGGTGTGCACCGGCAGCGACCTGACGGCGAAACTTTTCTCCGATGTGATTAAAGCCGAGGATTCCCTGGTGCTGATCGGCGGCAGCGTTGAACAGGCGCAGCGGCTGTGCGCGCGTTACGGCATTAAAAATCTGGCGCACTACAATCCGCCGATGGGCTTCATCCGCGATCCCAAGGAAGTTGAAGCCTGCTTGCGCTTCATTGAGAATCACAGCCCGTTCCGTTTCTGCCTGCTGGCGGTGGGCGCGCCGCAGCAGGAATTGATCGCGCAAAATCTCAAAGCGCGCGGCATTGCCCGCGGTCTGGCGTTGTGCATCGGCGCTTCCATTAACTTCCTGACCGGCGACGAACGCCGTGCGCCGGTGTGGATGCAACAGTGCGGAATCGAATGGCTGTTCCGTCTGCTGCAAGCGCCGGGGCGCATGGCCAAACGTTATCTGGTGCGCGGTCCGCGCGTGTTCGGATTACTGCGTCAGGCCAACATCGTGCTGCGCAAGAATACGGCGCCGGTGCTGCGCCTGGTTCCTTCTTCCAATCCGCCGACGCTGCCTGCGGCACCCTCTTCCGCGATGGCGCGAGCCGCTGCGCTGGGAGAGCGTGAAAAGCGCGATAATCGCGCTGTCAGCGCCTCCACTTAGGTTGCAGGCGGCCTTGCGTATCGAAGCGATAGTATCCGTCGAGCCAGCCTTTGCCGAACAGAATCAGGGCCTGATCGTAATAGTTGATCGGCCCTTTCTGTCTTGCATTGACCCGTTTGCGCTGGTTCTCCAGCGCCGCCGTGTCGCCGCTCGCGCTTAAAAATGGCAACACCGCACCCGTAAAGCCGTTGGGCGAGTAATTGGAGCGGACGGCGGTGCCGGTCTGCGGATTTACTTTCTCGGGCGGATTGCCTAATTTGCCGATCAACGCGGCATAGCCGGAAAGCATCTTGAGCAGCTCCGGATTCGCGGGCGCGGACATTCCCGCCCACAAATAAACCCGGATCGCATCGTAACTGCCGGCGGGCTCACCTTCGGTATCGGGCATCACCAGCCCATTCGCATCCACGACGAACAAATCCGGCGCGATCCCGGCTCTGAAAATTTGCGGCGCCATGCGCATGTAACCATCCCACACCGCCTGCCACGGACCGCGCGGATCGGCGGTTGCGAGATAACGAAACATAAAACCGGGCAGATAACTGGGATTGAGGCGGTAGCGGTCATGCTCGAGCGTAAACCCGACCGGTCCCGGCAGCAGCACCGGTCCCGCGCGCCCCGCTTCCACCACCTCGTCGCGCCGAATACGCCCCAGCAATTTGTGCCCGGTCTCGACATAACTTGGGACATTCCACAAACGGCCCGCTTCCAGCAACGCATACGCGATCCACAAGTCGGCGTCGGACGCGGCGTTTTCATCCTTCACTCCCCAACTGCCGTCCTCTTTCTGGCCCCACAACCAGGCCGGCAGTTTATTGCCCAACTGCCCGCCCGCCAGGTGCTCGGAAGTCCACTTGAGAATGGTGTCGAACTGCGCGCGTTGATTGGCGACCAAAGCAAAGAACAATCCGTAGGACTGCCCTTCCGAGGTGCTCTTGCGCTCGAAAGTCACATCCACCACACGGCCATCGGGCTCTATGAACCGGGCGGCGAAATCGTCCCATTCCGGCCAGCCGGACGGTGAGCTGGTGGAGGCACACGCCACCGGCGCCCACATTACAATGATTTGAAATAGCACGATCTTGAAGCGCATTATTTTTCCTTGATTAGCATTTTTCCGCGCGAGCATTTCATATTTAACCCATCCCCGCTTCCGCTCCGGCTGACAATTGTTCGCACCACAGCGTGCGGTCTGTGCGTTCACGAACACAACCGGAATTTAGGCCGCGCGATTCAGCGGGAGTTACCCAATGCCAGTAGGGGCGCACCCGCGTGTGCGCCTTGGCCGATGTGCCTACCCCGACCAGAGCCGACACACAGGTCGGCCCTACACAGAATTTTTGTTTAACTGAGTCACCGGTTGAAATTCTCCCGGCATCCCGCTACTCTGCTCCCATGTGAATATTTTGTGAAAGTCCATGCTCACGCGCCGCCAACAACAGACTTTGGAATTCATTCAGGCGCACATCGCCCGGCATGCGCACGCGCCCAGTCTGGCGGAAATCGCCGCCGGAATAGGCGTCGCGTCGGTGTCGCTGGCGCACCGTTATACTCAGGCGCTGGCCGGTGCCGGGCATATTACATTGCGGCCGGGCCGTAAGCGCGGCATCGAAATGACAGAGCAACAACGCCCCGCGCACGTGCTGCCGCTGCTCGGCAAAATCGCGGCCGGCCGACCCATCGAAGCGCTGCCCGGCGCCGATGAAATCGACTTGAGCATCTTTTTCATGGGCCCTAACCGCTTTGTGCTGCGCGTGCAGGGCGACTCGATGGTGGAGGACGGCATTCTCGACGGCGACATGGTGATCGTGGAAAAACGCGCCACCGCCAACAGCGGCGAAATCGTCGTCGCGCTCATCGACGGCACCGACGCCACGCTGAAACGCTTTCATCTCAACCGCGACGGCAGCGTCACGCTGCGCCCCGCCAATGCCGCCCTGCCGCCGTTGCGTTACAGCGCCAAACGCGTGCAGATCCAGGGCGTGGTGGTCGGTCAAATGCGCTCGTATCGCTGATGACACATCAATCTCGACCCGGCCCCTCTGCGCTGTGGCCGCGCGCCGTCATCCTGGTGGATATGAACTGCTTTTTCGCCGCGATCGAGCAGCTCGATTTCCCCGAATTGCGCGGGCGCCCGGTCGCCGTCACCAACGGCGCGCAAGGCACCTGCATCATCACCAGCTCGTACGAAGCGCGCGCCTATGGCGTCAAGACCGGCATGCGGCTCAAAGAAGCGCGCCGTCTGTGCCCCGATATTATTCAAGCTCCGGCACGCCCGCAGCGTTATGCGCGCATTTCCACCGCGATCATGCATTCATTACAAGAATTCACGCCCGACGTTGAAGTGTTCTCGGTCGACGAGGCTTTTTTGGATATCACCCACTGCCAGCGCTTACTGGGCACGCCGGCGCACATCGCGCAGCGCGTAAAGCAAACTGTATTCGCGGTGTCCGGGCTGCCGTGTTCGGTGGGCGTGAGCGGCGATAAATGCACGGCAAAATTCGCCGCCAAACTGCAAAAACCGGACGGCCTGGTCGTGATCCCGCCGTGGGAAGCCCGCGAACGCCTGCGCCACGTGCCCGTGACCGAACTGAGCGGCATCAAGAACGGCATCGGCGGTTACCTCGCCAAGCACGGTGTGCATGTGTGCGGCGACATGGAAAAAATTCCCATCAGCGTGCTGGCACAGCGCTTCGGCGACCTGGGCCGGCGCATCTGGCTGATGTGTCAAGGACTGGACCCAACTCCCGTCGTCGCCACCGTGGCGCCGCCCAAATCGCTGGGGCACGGCAAAATCATGCCCCCCAACACGCGCGACCGCGGCGTGGTGCTGACTTACCTGCAACACATGAGCGAGAAAATCGGCGCGCGCCTGCGTCTGCATCAATTGCAAGCGCGCAGCTTCGCCATCGGTATGCGCACCCGGGACGGCTGGATCGGCGGCAACGTGCGCGAAGCCCAGCCCAGCGACGACGGCGGCCTGCTCGCGCAACGCTGCCGTGAAATGTTGGCGCAATGCTGGAGCGGCGAAGGCATTTTTCAGGTGCAAGTCACCGCGCTCGACCCGCAACCCAAACATCAACAACTGGATTTATTCAGCGCCTTGTCCGGCAAACGCGACGCGCTCAACGCCGTGATGGACGACGTGAACCAACGCTACGGCGAATTCACCCTCGCCCCCGCCAATTTACTGGGCCGCTCCGCCATGCCGAACGTCATCGCCCCCGCATGGAAACCGTACGGGCACCGGCAAACGATTTAGGGGGCTGTTTGTGACAATTAAAGATTGTATGCACGGCGCAACATCTGGCCGACTGGCTTCAATGAGGCGCGGCGGATTGCTGCGGAACACAGCCGCCCCTGGCAGGCAGGTGTGGTACGGCGGACAGTATTCGTATTCATTCACCATGCGCGCGGGCAGCAACGGTAGATCGCCGGAGAATTCCGGGAAGGGTAATGGGAGTTCCTGCTGAATGTGTTCCGTCATCGAGAGTCCCTCAAAAGCTGAATGCCTCCGCTATACCGGATTACAGCAAAAAAACAGCATGGGCGCAGCCGCAACCGGACAATTACGCCCGATGGCGATCTGCGTGTTACACTGTCTTACAGATACTCCCGCGAGGTAAAACCATGGGCACCCTGACGATCCGACTGGACGACAAACTGGAACGCGAGCTGAACCGGCTTGCCAAAACCCAACACAAGACCAAGAGCGAGATTGCACGCGAACTGTTGCGCCGGCACATCCTCGTACGCGAGCTGGACGACATTCGCAACAAGTTGCGCCCCTACGCCGAAGCGGCGGGCCGCCTGACCGACGAAGACTTTTTCCAGGACATCTCTTGAGAATTTTTTTGGACACCAATGTCCTCACCAGCGGGTTGATGGGGCACGGGCTGTGCCGTGACCTGTTGGATCGTGTCATATTCGAGCACGTGGTGGTGCTGGGCGCTCCGGTCCACGAAGAACTGCACCGGGTGCTGACATCCAAGTTTCGTGTTCCAGACAGCCTCTGGCGCGAACTGGACAAAAGGCTGCGCGAATTCGAGCAGGCACCCCAAGCCAACGTTCCACTGGCGGTGGCCATTCCCGATCCCGACGATATTCCGGTCCTCGCCTGCGCCATTTCCGCCAAAGTTGACCTATTCGTCACCGGCGACAAGGCACTGCTCGATCTGGGCCAAGTCGAGGGCTTGCCTATCCTCTCGCCGCGAGGTCTTTGGACGAAGCTCACCACTGTCGGCGCCTGAGCCTGGAGTTCATGCTGTAACTACGGCGCGCCGTGCGTTCCGAGCATCCAAGTTCAGTTCGAATAAACGATAATGGCACCGGCTGGCGACGGCCGCTCAACAACCGGGACAACTGTATGACGCGGTCAATTTTTTTCATGGCCCCCTTCCTCCCTGCGCAACGCCAGGCAAGATCATGCGCACGCTATATTTAAGCGTGGTCTATACAAAGCGTTTGTTGTTGTCATTTCCCCTTGCGGTTTTTACTCTGGGTATTTCGGGATGTCAAAGGTAAAAATAACGTTGTGGACGGGAGTAGAGTCGTCTACGCGCGCGGGCGGGGTTTCAGAAATACTTGTATCGCGGGATTCCCGCCTGCGCGGGAATGACGGCTTCTGGAATTAATCAGGTTACGCCTGCGCCGGAGGTTTTCTGGCCAGAAACACCGACAGGAACAGCGACAGCAGCACATATGTCAAGAACAGGTAATATCCGGGTTGTAACGAAGTGGCGTTGGTGGTCAGGAGCACCAGGTCTTCGCTGGCCGATTTGAGTTTGTTGAACTGGCTGGTGATGATGCCGTTGAACCCGATATAGGCCATGAAGATGGCCACCACCATGACATCGGCCATGGACCATTTTCCGGATTGGAATACAAAAAACTTGATCAGCGGATTTTCTCTTGCGTTGCGGTAATTGTAATAGTGGCCCAGCGACGCAAGTATTTTTAACACGGGGAAAAAAATACTGAAGGTCAGGAGCAAAACGCCCACGAATTTCATCTGCAAGGTCTTGTGCGTGATCATGATCCAAAATACATCCAGAATGCTTTTGCTCTGAAAATACAGCACCTGATTCTCGAACTGCAAGAAATGCCCCATCAACTCGAAGCCCAACCTGGGGATGGTGGCTTCCATGTCGATCATGGGTGTAGTAACTCCGGCCACCAGCAAAACAATAAGTGACAATACCAGGAACATGTATTGGGAAGGCGGCAGGGATGACCGACTGAATCCGGCCAGCGCGAAAAGCACAACCGCCAGCGTAATTAACGCGATGGTCTCTTTGGCAATCAGATCATTGCCGTTTGCGATATCGTTGTCGATCTTGAATCGTGCGGTTTCGACATTCTCGGCATCCATTCGCAGCAAAATACCGCTCAGCAGGGAGGGGTCCTGGGTGTCGAAGGTTTTATCGGCATATTTTTTAAGCTGCTCATTCAACGCGCCTTTTATCTCTCGCTCGGTCGCGGGTTTTGTCATTTCGTGAATCACGACATCGGCGTAATCGGGAATCCCCTTCTTGATATCGTCGAGATTGATAAATGTTTTCATGATCGAGCGCGTGGCCCAGCCCTTGAGCGTGCCCGCATTTGCTTCGCGGATTTTTGCGGCGACTTTATCGATTAATGCACCGAGCATGTTTTCGATATGTTTTTTGAGCAACTGCTCTTTTTCCTTCGACAGATACATCTTGTTGATTTCATCTTCTATGATCGGAGTAATTTTGGTTTTCCATTCATCGATGTTCAGAAAACCGTATTTCACATGGTTGAGTTCGGCGTAATCGATTTTATTTTTCTGAGTGACGAGCGAATTCGAAATGATTTGCCAGCACAAAATCACCGAGGCGATGGAGATGAGTATCGACGAAATCAAAGTAAGCTGTTTCAAGGTAATGCCTGCGTAGTCATCAGCGGGAAGCGGGTCAGCTTCCTGTCAGAATCATTTTCTTCAAACGGTCAAGATCAGCCGCCTTGGCGCGGACGCGCAAACGGATGCCCTCGGCCTCGTAGCTTTCCTGCACGATGCGCATCTTGGCGCGGATTTCGCCCACGGCGCCCTTGGCGGTGTAGGGCACAAAAATTTCTTCTTCGTTCATGCCGCTTTCGGCGAACTGCACGATGCGTTCGCGCAAGGCCTGAATATCTTCGGGCCGGCGCGCCGACATCAGCAGCGCATCGGGAAACTCTACGCGCAAAGCTTCTTTTTGCGCTTCGTCGAGGCGGTCGGATTTGTTGAGCAACAACAGATGCGGCGTGTCTTCCACACCGACTTCGCGCAAGACCTCATTCACTACTTCAAGCTGCGAACGAAACGTGGAATCGGCCGCATCCACCACATACAGCAGCAACGAGGCATTGCGTGCCTCATCGAGCGTGGAGCGAAACGACGCCACCAAGTCGTGCGGCAGTTTTTTGATGAAGCCCACCGTATCCGAAACCAGAATTCTGGGCTGGGTTTCCGGCTGCATCGCGCGCACGGTGGTGTCGAGCGTGGCGAAGAGTTTGTCTTCCACCAGCACGTCGCTGCCGGTGAGCGCGCGCATTGTGGAGGACTTTCCGGCATTCGTATAACCCACCAGCACCACGCACATTTGCTCGGCGCGTTGCGCGCGCCGATTGCTCTGCTCCTGCTGCACACTTTCCAGCTCGCGCTTGAGCTCGGCCAGACGATCGCGCACTTTGCGCCTGTCAAGCTCGAGCACGCTTTCACCCGAACCGCGCCCGGATTGCCGCTCTTTGCCGCCCGCGCCCATTTCGCGCAGGCGCGGCGACAAATAATTCAGGCGTGCGATTTCAATTTGCAGGCGCGCCGCGCGCGTCTTGGCGTGACGGCTGAAAATCTCGATGATCACGCCGGTGCGATCCAGCACTTCCACGCCCAGGGCGTTTTCGACATTGCGCAATTGCGACGGGCTCAAGTCGCAATCGAATACCACGACCGTGGCCAATTCATCGGGCGCGGCGGCAGACTCAGGTACCGGGCTTGACTCTTCCGCTTCGTCGTCCTCGCCGGTTTTAGCAGCGGCGCGTTCCACGTAGCCTTTACCCCCGGTGAAACGTGCCAATTCTTTCAATTTTCCTTCGCCGACCACGGTGACGCCCGCCGTGGAAGGCTGTCGTTGCATCTGCGTGCCGATCACGCGATAACCCAGCGTCGTCACCAGGCGCTTGAGTTCGGCGAGCGATTCTTCGGCGCCGGCATCCGTGACTTTGGGAGTGCGGATCGACACCAGAAGCGCGCGGGGATGCGCTTCGGCTTGGGTAGATTGCATGCTGTGTCCTCAGTTGAGCGCGATGCTCGAACGCATCGTACGCTAATATTAGTTAACCCACTGTCTGTTACACACCGAAACACTTCGATACGCCCGTGAAAGGTTTCCGCGCGCAAGCCCCGCTACTGTGTGAGCGTCGTTTAACCCAATGGAGATCAACATGCACAAGATCATTAAACGTATTGCAGCGGGCGCCGGTGTTATCGCGTTGGCGGGTGGACTGGCGGCCTGCGGTCCCGGGTCGCATCGGGGTGATCCGGAAGACATGGCCCAGTATGTCGTGGAGAAGGCCACCAAACTGTTGACGCTCAACGACACACAAGTCGTGAAGCTGAATGCGCTCAAAGAGCAGGCCTTGACTGCACGTACGGCACTGCACGATGCGCATGAAAAAACGCGTACGCAAGCATTGGCACTCTTGGATCAGCCTACTTTCGACCGCAGCCAAGCGCTGGCCATGGTCGCGTCGCATACGCAATTGATGAACAACAGCGCCCAACCGGTGGTCAACGCCTTCGGCGATTTCTACGACAGCCTGACGCCGGAACAGCAAAAAACCTTGCGCACGGAAATTGCCGAGCGCATGGAA
>CAZHHW010000033.1:0-2112 GCA_964532385.1 uncultured Gammaproteobacteria bacterium
GGCTTCGGTAGTTCAGGCAGACACTAACTTTCTCCCCTCCTCATTTTCGAGGAGGGGTGGCACCGCAGGTGACGGGGTGGTTGCGGTTAGGCGCCACGACCTGGCGCAAGTCAGGCGCCGACGCAAATCACCACCCCACCCCTTCGGGGCACCCCTCCTCGAAAATGAGGAGGGGAGTTAATACTTGCTGGCTGCTTAACTTAGACTTGAATCCCGTCCTTGCTCTCCGTAAGGACAGGCAAAGTCAAAACACGGAACCCTATGACAACAAAGATCCCCGCCTCTATTTTTAAAGCCTACGACATTCGCGGCATCGTCGATGAAACCCTCACGCCGGCAGGGGTCGAACTCATCGGCCGGGCCTTGGGCAGCGAAGCGGCCGTGCGCGGTCAGAAAATTGTCGTGGTCGGGCGCGACGGGCGTTTGTCCGGACCGGAAATCGCCGGTGCACTCATCAACGGGTTGCGCGCCAGCGGCCGCGATGTAATCGACATCGGCATGGTACCCACTCCCGTGGTGTATTACGCCGCGCAACAGATCGGCAGCGGCTCGGGCATTGCAGTCACCGGCAGCCACAACCCGCCCAAGTACAACGGTCTGAAAATGGTGCTGGACGGCGAGACGCTGGCGGGCGACACGATTCAGAGTCTGCGCCGCCGCATCGAGCACAATGATTTTGTATCCGGCAGCGGCAGCCTGCGCAGCCAGGATGTCACGCTTGACTACCTTGCCCGCATCGCCGGAGATATTAAACTTGCGCGTAAAATGCGCGTGGTGGTGGATTGCGGTAACGGCGCAGCGGGCCACATCGCACCCGAATTGCTCAAACGACTGGGTTGCGAAGTGCATCCGCTGTTTTGCGAGGTGGACGGTAATTTTCCCAATCACCATCCCGACCCGTCCAAGCCGGAAAATCTGGTTGATCTGATTCAGGCTGTCAAAGACAAAAATGCCGACATCGGGCTCGCTTTCGACGGCGACGGCGACCGCCTCGGCGTGGTCACGCCCGCCGGAAACGTCATCTGGCCCGACCGGCAAATGATGCTGTACGCGCAAGACGTGTTGTCGCGCAACCCCGGCGCGATGATCATCTACGACATTAAATGCACCACCCACCTGGCGCGCTGGATCAAACAACATGGCGGCGAGCCGCTCATGTGGCGCACCGGACATTCGCTCATCAAAGCGAAACTGAGGGAAACCGGCGCTCCGCTGGCCGGCGAAATGAGCGGGCATGTTTTTTTCAAAGACCGCTGGTACGGCTTCGACGACGGCATTTACACCGCCGCGCGCCTGCTGGAAATTCTGTCGAAAGACCCGCGCGGCGTGGATGCGATTTTCAACAGCTTACCGGATTCAGTGAACACGCCCGAATTGAACGTGCATATGCAGGAAGGCGAAAACCATACGTTTGTCGAAACGCTGGTGCGGCAAGCGGATTTTCCCGGCGCGAACGTGACCACCATCGACGGCTTGCGTGTGGATTTCGAGGATGGTTTCGGTTTGGTGCGCGCGTCCAATACCACACCGTCGCTGGTGATCCGGTTTGAAGCCGTGAATAGCGGCGCGCTGCAACGCATTCAGAATGAATTCCGCGGCCGCATGCTGCACATCAGTCCGAAAATGGTGCTGCCGTTTTAAGCACTGCTGCTCCGGGACGTTGTCTATACTTTATATACAACTCTCTCGCTTGTTCAGATTCCGGAGTGATCATGAAAAACAGCTTCCGTCTGATATTTGCTTTCGCTTTGCTCGCGGCGGCGTTCAATGCGCGCGCGGACAGCGCCCCTGCGCCAGTTCTTGATATTGATCAAACCGTGGTGAAATTTCCCTTGAGCAAGGGAGTGAGCGCTGACGACGCCGTCGAATCCATGAAGCTGCGCGCCAATATTCTCAACATCAAGCTGGTGGCCGAACTGCCGCTGTCGAAACAAATCAAAGCGATGGGCGAGAGTTCACGCCGCATCGAAATTTATCAATTCTGCGATGCGCTCACCGCTAAACGCATGGTGGAATACAACATGAGTTTCGCCGCCTACCTGCCGTGCCGCATTACACTGGTGGAAGATGAAAAAGGTCAAGCCTGGTTGATGACGATGAATCTGGATATGT
>CAZHHW010000033.1:2212-29295 GCA_964532385.1 uncultured Gammaproteobacteria bacterium
CTGGTGGAAGATGAAAAAGGTCAAGCCTGGTTGATGACGATGAATCTGGATATGTTTATCAACCATCCCAAGTTCGATGCGCGTCTCAAGCAGGAAGCAACACGGGTGCGCGATACCCTGCTGGAAATCATGCGCGCGGGTGCGAAAGGGGACTTATAAACCGCCAGTCACGTCAAACCAGCACGTGACGCGTCTCGGCAAAAAACTGATAAATTTTCCGTTCGATGCGCGGGTCAATCATCTGTTCGGGGCGGCAGCCATTCGGGCAGGCGAGCCGGGGCGTGGTGCCAAACAGACGGCAGATGAGCGGGCGTTCCTCATACACCTGGCAACCACGGGGACCCAGATGGGGGCAACTCAAATTGACCAGGGCCGCATCATGTTCCGCTTCGCTTTTTACCGGAAGGCGCGCCATCTCCTCGGTCGATGTGGTCACGGGTCCACAACAATCGTGGCAGCCCGGCACGCATTCAAACGCTGGAATCAGCTTACGGAATAACTTGATTTGCTCGCTGTTTCGAGTCATGGCATCAGTCGTCGTAATTGGGTGTGGCCACAATCTTATGGATGCTCAAATCGGCGCCCTGGTATTCCTCTTCTTGGGACAGCCGAATACCGGATGTGACTTTAAGGAGCCCGTACACGACAAATCCGCCGGCGGTGGCGATCACGACACCTGCCGCAGTACCGATGAGTTGCGCGGACAGACTGATGCCGCCGATGCCTCCCAACGCAGTCTGTCCGAAAATTCCCGCTGCGATACCGCCCCAGGCGCCGCACATGCCGTGCAACGGCCACACGCCCAGCACGTCGTCGATTTTCAATTTATTCTGCACCAGGGTAAATGCCCAGACAAACAGTCCACCCGCGATCGCACCGGTGATCAAGGCGCCCAGGGGATGCATGACATCGGAACCGGCACACACGGCGACCAAGCCGGCGAGGGGCCCGTTATGCACGAAGCCCGGATCATTCTTGCCGGTGACCAACGCCGCCAAGGTCCCGCCCACCATCGCCATGAGTGAATTCATCGCCACTAAACCACTGACCGCCGCAATCGTCTGCGCGGACATGACATTAAAACCGAACCAGCCCACTGTGAGGATCCATGCGCCCAAGGCCAAAAACGGAATGCTGGACGGTGGGTGTGCATGCACGGCACCGTCTTTGCCGTAACGCCCGTGGCGCGCCCCCAGCATGATGACTGCACCCAATGCAATCCAGCCACCCATCGCATGCACCACTACCGAACCGGCGAAATCGTGGAAGGCGGCGCCGTAGTGTGTCTTGAGCCAGTCTTGAAAACCGAAATTATTATTCCACGCGATGCCTTCGAAAAACGGATAGATCAATGCAACCAGGATGGCGGTCGCGGCAAGTTGCGGATAAAAACGCGCGCGCTCGGCAATGCCGCCGGAGACGATGGCGGGAATGGCCGCGGCGAAGGTCAGCAAGAAAAAAAACTTCACCAAGTCATAACCGCTTTTCAGTGCGAGCTGGTCGGCACCACGAAAAAAATCCACACCGTAAGCGACGGTGTAGCCAATGAAGAAATAAGCGATGGTGGATACGCAAAAGTCGCACAGGATTTTGACCAGCGCATTGACCTGATTTTTCCGCCGCACAGTACCCAGTTCAAGAAATGCAAAACCGGAGTGCATCGCGAGCACCATGATGGCGCCCAGCAAGATGAATAAAACATCGCTACTGGTCTGCAATATTTCCATAACCCCCTCCACTGTTATTCTGCTTGGTGCACTTCGCGTTAACCCCGCACTGAAGTTGTGCGAGATCGCCGCGGCGCAGTGTACCGAATAATCCCGGAGGCGTGCGAGCCCTGCTTATGCGTTATCGTGACGCCGATTTTCCATGCATGATCTTGGGCCAGTAGTTTTCGAACTTGAACGCCGGACTGTGCGAGCCGATATGGCACTGGGCGCACATTTGCGGGGGTTGCCAAGCTTTATTGGCCACGGGTTGAGTGCCGCTGGAGTCGACGTGAGCACGTGCGGCACCGTGACAGTTCTCGCATTGCACATGGATCAGATGCGAGGTGATGGACGGGTCGATGTAACCACCCGGTTTTTCGTAACCCACGCTATGGCAGCCCACGCAGTTGGGATCGAAAATCTTGTTCACGGCTTCGAGCGCTTCCCAGGCATGACTGTGTTTACTGGTGCTCCATTTTTCATATTCCGCGGCGTGGCAGGTTTTGCATGTGTCTGCGCCTGCATAGTCGGGCGTGCCCGTGTTCAGCGCCTTGCGAATTTCCACCCGGCGTAAATAGTCCTCTTTGAGTTTTGCGCTGTATTGCGTATACCAGTCATCCAGGGCCGGCGCATCGGGGATCTCGGCGGGAAGTTTAATGGCTTCATGCTTGAAGCCGCGAATGCGATTTTTTGCATCGATGACCAGATCGACACGTCCCAGACGCATGCCGCGTGTGCCGGGTTGCAGTACTAGGGTCTTACCGATGCGCTGCGGACTGCCGAAGTTTTCGTCCGGGGCGCGCAGCATTAAAATGTCAAGATCGGCGAGCGGGATCAGCGTG
The DNA here is from genome assembly GCA_964532385.1 of uncultured Gammaproteobacteria bacterium. Taxonomy (GTDB): domain Bacteria; phylum Pseudomonadota; class Gammaproteobacteria; order SG8-11; family SG8-11; genus UBA6921. Next base: position 4,764 of record CAZHHW010000033.1, read on the forward strand.
CGTGCTTCGTTCAGCGGCAAGGTGGTAAACAATACAGTCAGTGCGCCGGAGCGCCGGGCTTGCGTCAGCGCGGCGGACAAGGCCGCCTTATCCGAGCTTGGCGCTATGCCGGTTTTTGGCGTCTCGCGCGGATCGAGCCAACTGAAAACGGCAAGCTCGACATTGCCGTGGCGCGCGCGCCGCACTTTGGCAAAATCGCCTTCGTTGGCATTGCTCGAAACCCACGGGAGGGGCTCGCCCTGCAACATTTTCGGGCCATAGGCCAGATCGCGCCATTGCACGCCGATGGCATCGTATTTCAATGCGGCGAAGCCCTTGAGAATATATTCACTTTTTATGCGGTCGCTGGGTAACTCGCTCACCAGTAAACCGCCCGATGAAATCAGAAACAGGTCCGGTTGGGTTTTACGCCATTCCAGCACCTTGGACGCTTGGCGTCGAATTCCGCCTAGATTACTTTCTTCGGCACAGCCGCAGGGCTCCAGTTCACCATTGAGGTTGGCCGAGTACACCAGCGTTGCGTGACGCTCGGCGGCGGCCGTTGCGCTCCCTGTTATTGTCAACAACAGCAGCAGCATCAAAAGCGATCTCATCATTGTTAGTTCCATGTTGTGCCCATTATTGATAAACAATGCCGGCCTGCTCGCCCCACTTGCGTGCCTGAGCCTCATCCTGCGGTAGTCCATACAAGCCTTCCGCGTAAGCGCGCGACAAGGCTTGTTGGGCTTTCTTTTCACCTCGCTGCGCGGCCTTTTGAATCCACGCCATGCCCGCGGCGTTATCCTGTGCAACGCCCCGGCCCGCCAGATACAGCAGACCGATGTTCAGTTGCGCCTGAAGCGCGCCGCCGCGTGCGGCCTGTTCCAGCCAGCGTGCCGCGTCTTGATCATTTTGCGGCACGCCTTCGCCGTTCAGAAACATCATGCCCAGATTTTCTTGCGCCTTGATCAACCCTTGGCGTGCGGCTTTCTCCAGCCAAATCACCGCTGCTTTGGAGTCTTTTTTCACGCCCAAGCCAAAACGATAGAGCACTCCCAAACTGTTTTGCGCCTCGGCATTCCCGCCCTGCGCCGCGGCACGATACCACCGGTGCGCCAATACATCGTTGCGCGCCACGCCCAGACCATGGCGATACATCACACCCAGCCGCCTTTGCGCTTCCACATGTCCCTGCTCCGCGAGCGGCGTAAGTATTTTAAGCGCTGCCGCATAGTCTCGCGCTTCATAGGCAGCCATCGCACGTTCGAAATCACCAGCCGCAGCCGCCGTACCCCACGACAGCCATAAGCCGACTATGATTGAACAAGCTGCAAAACTGATTTTCAATGCCGATACCTTCGATAATCCGGTGCGGTGGGAGTTCATTAAAACACAAACCACGCCGGGTTTTTACAACCCGTCCCCGGTCTCAGTGGTTTCCGGTTTCACCTGATATCGATGTGTGCGTCGTTGTAAAAAAACACGCATGAGGAGCTGCGCATGGACAAGAAAGTGCCTATCAAATTGCCGGCTTTTGCGCCGGTCGAGTTCAACGCGCAATCGATCAAGCATTCACTGGCCAACCATCTGACTTTCTCGGTGGCAAAAGACAACATCACCGCGACGGATCGCGACTGGTTTCATTCATTGGCCCATGTGGTGCGCGACCGCCTGATTGAGCGCTGGATGGAAACCATGCGGCATTATTACCAGGACGACGCCAAACGTGTGTACTACCTGTCGCTGGAATTTCTCATCGGCCGAACCCTCAGCAACAGCTTGCTGAACCTGGGTTTTTACCAGGAATGCGAACGCGCGCTGCGCGAGCTTGGTCTGGAGTTGGAAGATTTAAGCACCCTCGAATTCGATGCCGCGTTAGGCAACGGCGGCTTGGGCCGGCTGGCCGCCTGCTTTCTGGATTCCATGGCGACGCTCAATTTGCCGGGTTACGGCTATGGTATCCGTTACGAATACGGCATGTTCACGCAGCGCATCGAACATGGTCAACAGGTGGAACATCCCGACAACTGGCTGCGTTACGGCAACCCCTGGGAATTCGCGCGGCCGGAAGTTTTGCATCCGGTGAAATTTTACGGGCGCGTGGTGGATTTTACGGATGAAGATGGCAAGCTGCGGCACCAATGGATGGAGACCGACGATGTGATGGCAATGGCCTACGACACGCCGATTCCAGGCTACAACACAAAAACTGTCAACAACATGCGCTTGTGGTCCGCCAAAGCCACGCGCGATTTCAATCTGAAATTTTTCAACGAAGGCGATTACATCAAAGCCGTCGAAGAGAAAAACGGCTCGGAAAATCTATCCAAGGTGCTGTATCCGGACGACACCACCAAGATGGGACGTGAGCTGCGCCTCAAACAGCAATTCTTTTTTGTGAGCGCCTCGTTGCAAGATATCTTGTACCGGTTTGCCAAGTATCATGAGGGCTTCGATGCCCTGCCGGATAAGGTGGCCATTCAGCTCAACGACACGCATCCGTCGATCGCAATCGCCGAATTGATGCGCATCCTGATCGACAAACATCGCCTCGAATGGGAAAAGGCCTGGGACATCACCACCCGCACTTTCGCCTATACCAATCACACGCTGTTGCCGGAAGCGCTGGAAACCTGGCCGGTATTTCTATTCGAACGTGTTCTGCCCCGCCACCTGCTCATCATTTATGAAATTAACCAGCGCTTTTTACTTTCTGTCATGCACTGGCGCCCTGGCGACAATGACTTACTAAAACGCATGTCCATCATCGCCGAAGACGGCGAAAAGCGCGTGCGCATGGCACACCTTGCGATTATCGGCAGCCACAAAGTCAATGGTGTCGCCGCGCTGCATACGCAGTTAATGCGCCAGACGATTTTCGCGGACTTCAATGCTTTCGATCCGGATAAATTCATCAACATCACCAATGGCATCACGCCGCGCCGCTGGCTTAATCAATGTAACCCGGGCCTGACGCAACTCATTACCTCGCGCATCGGGCCTGACTGGACCGCCGATTTGTTTCGCTTGCGCGAGCTTGCGCCCTTGGGTACGGATGCGAAGTTCCGCGCTCAATTTCGCGGCGTCAAACGCGCCAATAAAGAAAAACTCGCGCATTTTGTAAAAGACCGTCTGGGGCTGGCACTGAATCTCGATTCGCTGTTTGACGTGCAGATCAAACGCATTCACGAGTACAAGCGCCAATTGCTCAACGTGTTGCACATCGTGACATTATACAATCGCATACGCGCCAACCCGGGCGGCGACTTTGTACCGCGCACGGTAATCTTCGGCGGTAAAGCCGCACCCGGTTATTACCTCGCCAAACTCACGATCCGGCTCATCAACGACATTGCCGACATTGTGAACAACGATCCGGCGGTCGGTAATCTTCTGAAGGTCGTATTTATTCCGAATTACGATGTCTCGACCGCAGCCGACATTATTCCGGCGGCGGATCTGTCGCAGCAGATTTCCACGGCAGGCACCGAAGCGTCCGGCACGGGCAATATGAAACTCGCCCTGAATGGCGCACTCACCATCGGCACACTGGACGGCGCGAACATCGAGATACGGGAGGAAGTGGGTGAAGACAATTTCTTCATCTTCGGGCTAACAGCCGCGGAAATTCAAAACTGGCAGCGCAACGGGTATAACCCCTGGCATTTTTACGATTCGCAGCCGGAACTCAAACACGCGTTGGACATGATCAATACGGGCTATTTCTCACCCACCGAAGCGGATCGTTACCGTCCGGTATTCGACGCATTGACCGCGCATGGTGATCGTTATTTTTTACTCGCCGACTACGCCGCGTATATCGCCTGTCAAGACCGCGTCGACGAACTGTACCGCGATCAGGAGGAGTGGACGCGTAAAGCAATTTTAAATGTGGCGCACATGGGTAAATTTTCCAGTGACCGCACCATCGGTGAATACGCTAAAAACATCTGGGGGGCGAGTCCCAGTAAACCAAAGTAACCGGCTTCTGGCAGAAGCTTACATCCTATTCGTTACGCGATGCGGTGAGCGCCTCGATCACTTGGTCTTCCATTTCGATGCGGTCCGCGAGAATCACGCCCAGCTGGGAAAGATCGGTTTCCAGCCGGTCGAAATTATCGCAATGATCCTGGCAGTCGTATTTGTCGTTGAAATCGAGGATCTGCTGGGTGCTGTCGATGATATTGGGGTAAATGCGTTCGGCCACATCATTCACCGGTTTGCGGCGCTCTTTGCGCTCGTCGATAAATCGATACAACTGAAAATGCGCACCGGCGGTGTAGTCAATCAACGAAGCACAAAATTCCTGCAATAACTTCTGCGTCGTTTTGTTGGATTTGAAGGGCTTGTTCGCCGCCAGCCGGCTGTAGAGCGACAAGGTATCGGTGCGTGAAGAAACCAGCGTTTGTAATTGCTTCTGGGAATCGGCACGGCGTTCTTGGCGAGTTTGCGCCGACATAAATTATTCTCCTGGGGAGTGGCTGCGACGAGCAATGAATCTATCGTAGCACTAATTCTTTTTCAACGGCGCACCGGCGCTATTCGATTTAATTCACAACTTATAACCGTGTGTTTTAGGTGCGGCGGGATCATTGCTCAGCACGCCCTCGGTCAGCCAGCGCTGGACCAAACGCGCCGCATGCATGGCGGCATGAGGTTCGTCGACCCATTCACACAGTCCCGCGCATAGCTCTGCGAAGGGTGTATGAAGCTGCAACGCATTGATTGCCCACGCCTCATCCGCCTGCAGGGAGCGAAAATGAATTTTCAATTCATGGCGCCATATTAACCATGCGGTTGTATGTTGATTTTTTTGCGGGGGCGGCGGATTGAGCTGTTCCGCCAGCGCCTTCCACAGCTCCGGAGCATTCCAGGCCAAATCCAACCACCGCACGGCCGGGTGCAATTTGAAACACAGCTCGGGCCACATTTCCGGTGGATATGCGGCCAGATCCTCAGCCGTAAGAACAGGGGCGTCGGCGGCATCGAATACCTCGCGCAATACCCATTCGAATTGAGCCAGCTCGATCAATACCGGCTGCTGTGCATAGGGCGCTTGCACCGCCAGGAATTCAGCCAGGCGATGCCCGAAATAACGGATCGAAAAATGCTGCGATGGCCGTGCATCCAGATAACACCCGCCCAATCGCATGAAGGCGGTGTCGCCCAACAAGGCGTGCAGTCCGGGATAATTGTCCGCCAGCGCATCCAGCAGGCGCGAGCGGTAGGCATCGGCATAGATCTTCAAACGCGGTTCTGCGCCGAGCGGAGGAAAGTCGACAACCGCCCCCTGCATTTGAGTCCCCGGCACACTTAAGTAGGCGAGAAACCGGGTTTGCAATTCGCGCAACGAGCTCATGCCGCCGCCGTTCCCCGCTGCATTTCGAGTGCAATGCGGCGCGCCGTCTGCAATTCGGCAAGCAACTCCTCGAGCGGCGGAATGCGGTCATCGCGCTCGATCATGGCCGAAACATTCCCGAAACGCGCAATCGCCCGTCTGTACAACTGCCACACGGGATCAATCACCGGATGGTCATGCGTGTCGATCAGATGATCGCCCAGGTTACTGTGTCCGGCGAGATGCAATTGCTGCACGCGTTCGGGCGAAATCGCGTTGATGTAGTCGAACGGATCGAAGCCGTGGTTACAGGCGCTAACGTAGACATTATTGATGTCGAGCAGGATCAAACAATCGGCGCGGCCGGCGATTTCGTTCAGAAATTCCCATTCGCTCATTCTTGACTCGGTGTAGGTGACATAGCTCGACACATTCTCAAGCAGCAGGCGGCGCCCTAGATAATCCTGCACACGCTGCACGCGTTCCACCACATGGGCCAGCGCTTCTTCGGTGTAGGGCAGAGGCATCAGGTCGTGAGTATTGACGCCTTCGATATGCGTCCAGCACAGATGATCCGACAGCCACGCAGGCTCCAGTGCGGCAGCCAATTGTTTTACCTCGCGCAGGTAATTCATATCGAGCGGTTCGGTGCTGCCGATTGACAGCGACACACCATGCATAACCATCGGATAGCATTCACGAATCCGCCTGAGAAAATGCAGCGGTTTTCCGCCCGGCACCAGATAGTTCTCGGTTATGGTCTCAAACCAATCCACGTGGGGACGCGTGTCGAGGATGGTTTGGTAGTGTTCAGTCCGTAGCCCCAGACCAAAACCAAGCGAAGGATATTTCAGCCCCAGGGAGGATGTCATGTGCGCGAAAAATGCATATGGAAAGGGATGCAGCATGGATCGACTGAGAAGGAGCGTCAAGGCCCATTGTTTTTCTGCACAAACCCCCAATGTAAGCTGCCTGGCGCGTCGATTAATCACATGACTTCGTGTTATGTTCCTGGTAATTCTGTTAAGAGGATGTCCCCATGAATTTCGAAGGTTTAATCCCGGCATCGGTGTGGCAACTGCTGGCCTACACGCTGGCCGTGACGCATATTACGATTGCCGCAGTGACGATCTATTTGCATCGCCATCAGGCTCATCGGGCACTGGATTTACACCCGCTCGTAAGTCACTTCTTCCGTTTCTGGTTGTGGATGACCACCGGTATGCGCACCATCGATTGGGTGGCAGTGCACCGTAAGCATCATGCCGAATGTGAAACTGCGAATGATCCACACAGCCCGCAGGTTCTGGGTATCAAAAAAGTTTTGACGCAAGGCGCGGAGCTTTACCAACACGAGGCCGCCAATCCACAGACGCTGGAGCAATTCGGCAAAGGCACGCCCACCGACTGGATCGAGCGCAATTTATATTTACGTTTTTCGTATCTGGGCATCGCGTTGATGCTGGCAACCAACGTCATCTTGTTCGGGCCGCTCGGACTCACCGTGTGGGCCATACAGATGGCGTGGATTCCCATTTGGGCGGCAGGCGTAATTAATGGCGTGGGGCATTGGCGCGGCTACCGCAATTACGAGTGCGCGGACGCGTCACGCAATATCTCGCCGTTCGGTATCTTGATCGGTGGCGAGGAACTGCACAATAACCACCACACTTATCCAAACTCGGCCAAGCTGTCTTCCAAATGGTGGGAGTTTGACATCGGCTGGATGTATATCCGTATCCTTGATGTGCTGCGCTTGGCACGTGTGCGCAAAGTGCCACCCCTGCCCTTTATTGTCATGTCCAAAGTGCGGATCGATGCGGACACGCTTGCCGCCATCGTAATCAATCGTTTTCAGATCATGTCGCGTTACTGCCGTTTTGTAATTTATCCGGTGCTCAAGGAAGAATTTCGCAAAACCGATGTTTCGTACCGGCAGCTTTTCAAACGCAGCCGCACTTTGCTGGTACGCGAAGAGTCCTTGCTGACTGCTGATGCCCGGCAAAAACTGGAAACAATGTTAAGCCGCAGTCATGCGTTACGCACCGTTTATCGTTTCAAGCAGCAATTACAAGAGATCGGCCGGCGCTCCACTCCCACGCCCGATGTGTTACTCAAACAATTGCAGGAATGGTGTAAACAAGCCGAAGAAACCGGCATCCGTGCGTTGCAGGAATTTGCACGCAGTCTGCCTGCCTATTCACTGCGCACGGCCTGAGCAGGCTTCTTCCCTAGTAAATAAAAAACCCGCATTCGCGGGTTTTTTTTCGAACTACTTAACAAAGCGAATCGACTATTTGATTTTTGATTCTTTGTACATGACATGCTTGCGTGCAACAGGATCAAACTTCTTGATCTCCATTTTATCGGGCATGGTTTTCTTGTTTTTGGTAGTGGTGTAGAAGTGCCCTGTATCGGCGCTGGACACCAGTTTGATTTTTTCACGCATGATTCAATTCCTTAAACGTTTTCGCCGCGGGCGCGCAGATCGGCTAACACTTTGTCGATGCCGTGTTTATCAATAATGCGCATCCCATTCGATGAAATGCGCAGGCGTACAAAGCGATTCTCGCTGTCGACCCAAAAACGGTGGGTGTGTAAATTTGGCAAGAAACGGCGCTTGGTTTTGTTGTTCGCATGGGACACGTTGTGGCCGTACATCGGGCGCTTGCCCGTGATCTGACATACCCTAGACATTGCAATTACCTCCAAAACGGATCTTTCATCGGCACGAACCAATGCGCACGACGAGCTTGAGAGCGCGACTTTATATCAGAAAACCAAATTGCTGGGTAGGGGCTCCGTCGATAATTTCTTCCCCATACCCCCTACCTTAACCCCTATCGCAGGTTCGCATGGGTATAATGGCCGCCCTTTTCAACACCTTCAGGAGTCTACCGTATGCGGCCAAGCGGACGCGCACCAAACGAGTTGCGCCATGTCGAACTTACCCGCTTTTATACTAAACATGCGGAAGGTTCCGTGCTGGTGGAATTCGGCGATACTAAAGTAATTTGCACCGCCTCGGTCAATGAAGGCGTACCACGTTTTCTCAAAGGGAAGGGCCAAGGCTGGGTCACGGCAGAATACGGCATGTTGCCGCGTTCGACCGGCCAGCGCATGGACCGCGAGGCTGCGCGCGGCAAACAGGGCGGGCGCACCATGGAAATTCAGCGCCTGATCGGCCGCGCGTTACGTGCCGTGGTCGATACCCAGGCCATGGGCGAACGCACCATTACCATCGACTGCGATGTCATCCAGGCGGATGGGGGCACGCGCACAGCTTCGATCACCGGCGCTTATGTCGCGTTGGTTGATGCCTTCGCGGCCATGCGGCGCAACAAACAAATCAACAAGAACCCATTGCATGGCCATGTGGCCTCCGTATCGGTCGGTATCTACCAAGGCGAAGCGGTATTGGACCTGGACTACGCCGAAGACTCCAATGCCGAAACCGACATGAATATCGTCATGAACGATGCCGGCGCATTCATCGAGCTGCAAGGCACTGCGGAAGGCCATGCGTTTCGTTTCGAAGAACTTCAATCGATGATCGAACTGGCGCGGCATGGCATTACACAGTTAATTGCCAAACAGCAGGCGGCACTTACGGAATGATTCCCGCTCAACGCGTGGTGCTGGCCTCCAACAATCCGGGCAAGCTGCGCGAGCTCGCAGACTTGCTGTCCGGGCTGCGTCTTGACATTATTCCGCAGGCACAATTAGGCGTGAGCGAAGCCGAAGAAACCGGACTCACCTTTGTCGAGAACGCCCTTATCAAGGCGCGGCACGCGGCGAAGACGACCGGGCTGCCCGCCATCGCCGATGATTCCGGCATCGAAGTCGACGCACTAAACGGCATACCGGGTATTTATTCGGCACGCTACGCCGGTCAGGGTGCAACGGACGAAGCCAACAATCGCAAATTATTGCAGGCGCTCGATGGCGTTCCGGATGCGCAACGCAGCGCGCGCTATCAATGCCTTATTGTTTATATGCGGCACGCACTCGACCCGACACCCATGATCTGCGGCGGAAGCTGGGAAGGCCGGATTCTGACCGCGCCGCGCGGTGCGGGCGGATTTGGCTACGATCCGATTTTTTTCGTGCCTACGCATCAGTGTTCTGCGAGTGAACTGGACGCCGTGGAGAAGAATCGCATCAGCCATCGCGGCTTGGCGTTGCGCAAACTGCTCGCCGCATTGCGCCCTACAGAACAGAGCTAACGCGGCCTTTGCAAGCCATTTTCGACTTCTGCGCGCTTTGCTGCACCGGCTAAAACTTCAATCAGCTCCAACGCAAAATCCATTGCTGTGCCCGGCCCGCGCGAAGTGATGACCAAACCATCCCGCACCACCGGCGCGGCCTCCAGCGTGACATCCGTCAATTTAAGTTTTTCCAGCGTGCCGGGAAACGCAGTGGCGCGTTTGTCTTTCAGCAGTCCGGCATTGGCAAGAACTTTAGGCGCAGCGCAAATGGCCGCCGTGAATTTCTGCGCGGCGGCCATTTTTTGCAACAGGGATTTTAAACGCACATCTTGATCCAGATTATCCGCACCCGGTTGACCACCAGGCAACACCACCATGTCGTACTCATCATGCAGCGCGCGATCTAGGGTGGTGTCGGGAATTAACACCGTCCCGCGGCTGGCGATGACAGGACGATCATCAAGACCCGCGCTCACCACCTGCATTCCGGCGCGGCGCAACAAATCAATGATCGTCACAGCTTCCAGTTCTTCACACCCTTGCGCCAGAGGCACCAATACTTTGGTCATGACCGGCCACCTCGGCGCTATTACTTTTACTTCGCGTTACTGGCGGCCTTGAGAATGTGCATGCCTTTGAGCATGTTCAACGCCTCATATAAGGAATAATCCGTTTTTGCCAGGCTTATGGGACTCTCATCCTTAGCGTCTTTGGCATCCTTGGCGGGTGGAGTAGCCGCCCCTTTTCCAGTAGCCGGCTTGTCTTTGTCGAGCTGTGAATTTTTCAAATGGCCGTTAAGATCCGCTTCCTTTATCGAACCCAATGCAGCTGTATCCGGGTCCGCAGCCTTCAGTTGTTCCAGCAGAATATCCGGCTTGATGCCATCGGCCTGGATCGAACGTCCCGAGGGCGTGTAGTAACGCGCCGTGGTGAGCTTGATCGCCGAAGTATTGCTGGGCAAGGGCAGAATGGTTTGCACCGAACCTTTACCGAAAGATTGCGTACCCATGATCACGGCGCGTTTATGATCTTGCAGTGCGCCCGCCACGATTTCCGAGGCCGACGCCGAGCCGCCGTTGATGAGCACCACCATCGGCGCGCCATTCAGCACATCGCGCGGCGTCGCCTTGAATTGCAGCTTGGAATCTTCAATGCGTCCTTCGGTGTAGACGATCAGGCCCTTCTCCAGGAAGGCATCGGACACCGACACTGCCGCGTTCAACACACCGCCGGGGTTATTACGCAAATCCAGCACCATGCCGTAGAGATTTTCCTTGCTGTTATCTTTTATCAGCGCTTCGATGGCACTGACCATGTCTTCGCCGGTGTGAGACTGGAACTGGGTGATGCGGACGTAACCATAACCCTTCTCCAGACTGCGGCTCTTGACGCTCTTCACTTGAATAATGTCGCGCTTGAGCGTGATACGCAGCGGCTTCTCTTCTTTTTCGCGCACGATGGTCAGCGCAATTTCAGACCCGGGTTTGCCACGCATGAGCTTGACGGCATCATTGAGCGACAGCCCCTTCACCGGAGTTTCATCCAGCCGGATGATTAAATCTCCGGCCTTCACACCGGCGCGAAACGCCGGGGTGTCGTCGATCGGTGCGATCACCTTGACGAACCCGTCCTCCATTCCGACTTCGATACCCAAGCCACCGAATTCACCCGAAGTGCTGGTTTGCAAATCTTTGTAAGCATCGTCGTCAAGGTAGCTGGAGTGCGGATCAAGCCCGCCCAACATGCCGCGAATCGCATACTCCAGCAGCGTTTTGTCATCGACCGGCTCGACGTAATCGCGCTTGATGCGCGTGAACACATCGGTGAAGGTGCGCAGCTCTTCCAATGGCAACGCCTGTGCGGGTTCGGTTTTCTGCGCGAGCACGCCGTGTCCTATCGCAAGAGAAATACCCAGGACGGTTCCCGCCGTTAAAATTAAAACATTACGATAGTTCGCCTTCATTAAGTGCTCCACGCGGTTCGTTATGCCGGATAACATACATTGAAATGTAATTAGTTCAAGAGTGGCGTTCAGCGCCTCGCCGTGGCGATATGACGCTGACACCACAGGACCGGATTGTCGGGTTTCCCGTTATGGCGGATTTCAAAATATAACCCGCTTTGTTTCTGACCTCCGCTATCACCAACAGTTGCAATCACTTCATTGGCTTCGGTCCAGTCACCGACTTCTTTAATCACGCTCTGATTATGTGCGTACAAACTCATATAACCATCGCCATGCTCGAGGATGATCAACATCCCATAACCATTCAGCCAGCCGGTGAACACCACCTGCCCGCGCCATACCGCACGCACCTCGGAGCCTTCTTCAGCCGTCAGCAGCACCCCTTGCCAGCGCAAATTACCCGCACCCCGTGGCGCGCCATAAGCCGCTGATAATTGTCCATTAACCGGCCAGGGCAGCTTGCCCTTGGATTTCCCAAAGGCCCCTTTGACATTCAGGTCGGCGGGGATGTCCGCCAGCTCCGCCGGCAGGCGCCGCAACAGTTCGCTCAGGCGCTGTTCGTCCGCATCAAGATTCGCAAGGCGCTGGGTCTTGTCGTTCAGCTCCTGTTCGATGCGAACCAGAATTCCGCGGCGTTGCGTTTGCAATCCCATCAAGGAATTTTTTTCGCCAAGCAGCCGGGAATTAACCGCTGTAAGGTTTTCGTTTTCAGTATTGATCGCCGCTTCCACCGTGCTCAAACGGGCCACCTGCTGGGTAATGCTTTCGATTTGTTCGCGGCGCGCGCTGTCCAGATAACTGTAATAAGTCAAAATCCGACCGACGCGCGCCGGCTGTTCCTGGTTGAGCAGCATTTTCATGTAGTCCTGCCGGCCGACCACGTAACTGGTGCGGATCTGTTCCGCCAACACCTCACGCTGCCGTGCCAGCGAAGCGTGCAACTGGCGGCGTTGAAGAATTAATTCTTGCAAGCGCTGGGAATTTAGCGCCAGGTCTTGACGGGTCTTACGTATCTGTCGGGCGGTGCCGGCGATGTTGCGCTCGATCCCGGTCAGCTCCATGCGCACATCGCGATGTGTGCCACGCACGGTGTTCAGGTCATCACGCAGCAACTGGATGCGGGTGCGTAATTGTTCCAATTCTTCCAGCGAAGGTTTTTGCGCCGCATAGCCCAAATGCACCGCGTTGCCAAACAGCAGGGCAAACATTACGCCGCGCCATATTCTCTGCTGCACTGCTGCGGCGCTCAGCGCAACGTCACCAGCAGGCTACCGTCCATTTGCGGGGGACGCTCGATACCCATCAAATACAGCATAGTTGGAGCCACGTCGGAAAGCGCGCCGCTGGGTGCGGTGACGGCAGGCCGGCCAATGTAAATAAACGGCACCGGATTAAAAGTATGCGCGGTATGCGCCTGCCCGGTGGTTTCATTACGCAACAACTCGGCATTGCCATGGTCGGCGGTGATCAGCAACTCGCCGCCGCGCGCGCGCGCCGCATCGACCACCCGGCCCAGACATGCATCAATGGTTTCAATGGCCTTGACCGTCGCATCGTAATTGCCGGTATGTCCCACCATGTCGGGATTGGCGTAGTTGCAAATAATCACGTCGTAGCTGTCGCTGTTAATCGCGTCAACCAGCTTATCTGTCAATTGCGCCGCGTTCATTTCAGGCTGTAAATCATAGGTTGCAACCTTGGGGGACGGCACCAGAATGCGATCTTCACCCGAAAACGGCGTTTCCACGCCACCATTGAAGAAAAACGTCACGTGTGCGTACTTTTCGGTCTCCGCGATACGCAACTGGCGCAAGCCCAAATTCGCCAGGTATTCGCCAAAGACATTTTCGATGCGCTCGGAAGGGTAAGCGACCGGCACATGGAAATCCTCGCTGTAGGTCGTCAGCGTGACAAATGCGCCCAAGCGCGGCCAGGCCTGGCGTGTAAAGCCGGAGAAGTCCGGCTCGATAAACGCGCGCGTCAGTTGGCGCGCGCGATCAGAGCGGTAATTCATAAACACCACCACATCGCCATCGCGCATTCGTACGGGCGCTGCGCCCGGCGGCACGATCGCCGTGGTCTGCATAAATTCATCCGACTCGCCGCGCGCGTATGCCATGTTGACGGCTGTGGCCGCATCGGGCGCGGTATAGGACGCGTGACCTTCGGTGATCAACCGGTACGCCGCCTCGATGCGCGGCCAGCGATGGTCGCGGTCCATTGCGAAATAGCGGCCGATCAACGACGCGAAGCGCGCATTGGGCAGTGGCTTTAATATCGCCTCCATCTTGGCAATCGATTCCAGCGCGCTTTTCGGCGCGGTGTCGCGGCCATCCGTGAACGCATGCACATACACTTGACGCGCGCCGCGTTTGGCGGCGAGTTCGGCCATCGCGAAGAGATGATCTTCATGGCTGTGCACACCGCCGGTCGACAACAACCCCAGGATATGTACGCAACCGTTATTGCGTTTGGCCAAATCAACCGCTTCGGTCAGGGTCGCGTTATTAAAGAATTCGCCGGAGTGGATAGCCGCGCCCACCCGCGTGAATTCTTGCAACACGATGCGCCCCGCGCCCAGATTAAGGTGACCGACCTCGGAATTTCCCATTTGATCCGCAGGCAATCCGACTTCCGCTCCGGAACCACGGATCAGCGTGTGCGGAAAATCTTTCCACAGGTGATCCCACACCGGTTTGCGGGCACCGTAAATGGCGTTGGAGTCGGGCGATTCACTGTATCCCCATCCGTCTAAAACGATGAGGACCATCGGGCGAGGTCGTTTTGGCATGCTTGCTCTGAATTAATTAAACTTTGGGCTTTGGATTTAAATAAGACTTCGCTCTTGTTCTAGGCTGGCGTGCGGACACGCTGTTATTTCTTCGTCTTGAACATTATTGTATATTGGATTGGTAATGATCGGAAAGGTTGAGTAGATACTAAGACCCGTTCCTCGTGTCCGTATTCGACATGACCCCAATGAAAATAAATTACACCGATGTCGCTCTCTTCGACACCTCAAAAAAGCTTGTAACGCGGGGATGAACACCATGAGCACGATGATCGAAGAGAACGGCCTGATTACTCACGATGAAGATATCGAGCGTGCGTCGCGCTCCTTGAAGGCCATGTCGCATCCGCTGCGTCTGAAAATATTATGCACTCTGGGCAGCAATGAAATCAGCGTACAGTCGATCGTCGATCTGGTGGGGACTTCGCAGAGCAATATTTCGCAGCATTTGGCGATCCTGCGCGACAAGGGGATTTTGATGTCGCGCAAAGACGCCAATCGCGTCTATTACCGGGTCGGTGATGCGCGCACCTTGCGTTTGATTGAAATGATGCGCGAAGTATTTTGTAATTCATAATTCAAGTCCGGTGTCATTACCGTGTCATGAATCCGTACTAATTCTAGAGAGCATCGTTTTATGGAGCAGCTGCTTACCTTCGCGGCACAACAGTGGTATTTGTTGCTGGCCTTGGTTGTGATCATCGCCATGCTGGCGCATTCGTTTTTGGGTTCGCTGGGCGTCAAAAATGTACCACCCAGCGAAGCGGTGGGATTGATCAACCGGCAAAATGCCGTCGTGCTCGATGTGCGCACCGACGATGAATTCAAACAGGGCCACATTATTAATTCGTTACATATCCCCGTGGGTCTTTTGGCCAGCCGCATCAATGAACTCGAGCGTCACAAGGCACAGCCGCTGGTGGTCGTGTGCCGCACCGGTCAGCGCTCCACCCAGGCGTGTTCGATTCTGCGCAAGCAGGGGTTTGAATCCTTGCATGGTCTGGCAGGCGGGATCGTGGCATGGCAGGGCGCCAACTTGCCCCTGGCAAAAGGATAAGTCACGCCATGACGCTTCCTAACGGGATTGTGATGTATAGCGGCGAACACTGCGCCTATTGCGTGCGGGCTCGGCGGCTACTGGAGAAAAAATGCCTCGCATTCCGGGAAATCAAGGTCGATCAATCACCCGAGCTGCGTATCGAGATGGAACAACTAAGTCAGCGCCGAACCATTCCACAGATTTTCATTCACGGCCGGCACATCGGCGGTTTCGACGACCTTGCGGCGCTGGAAAACACCGGCGAACTCGACAAACTGCTGGCCGTGGCGAACGGACATTAACGTCATGACCCAGCCCCTGCATATTGTTTGTCCGCACTGCAATGCGACCAATCGCGTTCCTGCGCAAAAACTCGCGTCTGGCGGAAAATGCGGGGCCTGCCATGCGGCGTTATTCGACGGCCGCCCGGCGGCGCTGGATTTCAGCAATTTTCAGCGCCACATCGAGCGCAACGATATTCCGGTGCTGGTCGACTTCTGGGCCCCCTGGTGCGGCCCATGCAAAATAATGGCGCCGACGTTTGAAAGCGCGGCGGCGCAATTGCAGCCCCAGGTCCGCTTGAGCAAGGTCGACACCGAACAGGAGTCCGGGCTGGCCGCGCAATATAATATCCGCAGCATCCCTACCCTGGTTTTATACCGGCAAGGCAAGGAAGTCGCGCGCATGGCTGGCGCAATGGATCTGGAAAATTTACTGGCCTGGACGCGCCAACACCTTTAACAACGACAGCGTGGAATTTATGACAACGGACACTGCAAAACCTAATGGTCAAGACGGGCAACCTACTACCGAGGCGGCACGCGAATTTACGATCCAGAAAATTTTCATCAAGGACATCTCCTTCGAAACACCCAATTCGCCGGCTATTTTCACCCAGAAATGGGAACCCAGCGTCAACCTGGAACTTGGTACCTCCGCGCGCGTGCTGGCCGAGGGCGTGCATGAAGTGGTGCTAGCGCTGACCGTCACCGCCAAGCTCGGCGAGAAAACCGCTTACCTGATCGAAGCGCATCAAGCGGGGATATTCACCGTGCGCGGTTTCCCTGAACATGAGCTCGCGCCGATGCTGGGCAGCTTCTGTCCGAACATCCTGTTTCCGTTCGCGCGCGAAGCGATTTCCGATCTGGTCGCCAAGGGTGGTTTCCCGCAGTTGATTCTCGCTCCGGTGAATTTCGACGCGCTGTTTGCACAACATCTGCAACGCAGCCACGAACAGGGTCCGCCCGACGTCAGCGCTGTTCATTAATCCCGCCAAAACAGCATGAACCCGGCCGTAAACTCACGCAGTGATGCACCCATTGCGGTGCTTGGCGCCGGATCCTGGGGCACCGCGCTGGCGTTGTTGCTGGCGCGCAATGGACGGCACGTGCGCCTGTGGGGCCGAAACCCGGCAATGATGCAATCGGCCGCGCAGCAACGGCGCAACCCTGGCTATCTTTCCGATCTCGTCCTGCCGGCGAACCTGGAACCAACCGGCGACATCGCTCATGCGGTGGGCGCAGCACGTGACATTTTGCTGACCGTGCCCAGCAACGCGTTCCGCTCCACTCTGCAAAATATCAAACCGTGGTTGCGCGCCGATGCGCGCGTGCTGTGGGCCACCAAAGGTCTGGAGCAAGACAGTTGTTGCCTGTTACATCGGGTGGTGGCCGACGTGTTAGGACCTGACCTGCCCATGGCGGTCATTTCCGGGCCGAGCTTTGCAAGCGAAGTCGCTCATGGCCTGCCTACCGCCGTCACCGTCGCATCGCTGGATGCTATTTTTGCCCATGATATCGTGCGCGCGTTTCACAGCGGCACGTTTCGCGCCTACACCAGCGATGATGTCACCGGCGTGGAAATCGGCGGGGCGCTGAAAAATGTATTGGCGATTGCGGCGGGAATTTCCGATGGCTTGGGTTTCGGCGCCAATTCGCGTTGCGCGTTGGTTACGCGTGGGCTCGCCGAAATGGTGCGCCTGGGTGTGGCGCTGGGCGGACGCCGTGAAACGCTCATGGGGCTGTCCGGTTTGGGCGATTTGATACTCACCTGCACTGACGATCAATCGCGCAATCGCCGTTTGGGTTTGAGCTTGGGCCAGGGCAACACCCTGCCGCAGGCGCTGCAAACGCTCAATCAAGTCGTAGAAGGCGTGCAGACGGCGCGCGAGGTCAATGAGCTGGCGCGCCATCATGGCATCGGCATGCCGATTGCCGATCAGGTGTATGCGGTTTTGTACAAAAACCTGGCGCCACGCGACGCGGTGAGTCTGTTGCTGGAACGGGCACCCAAGGCCGAGCTTTTTTAGAGCGCTCCTGAAAAATCATTCTGCCGCCACGCTTCGTAAACCATCACCGCGACCGCATTGGATAAGTTCAGACTGCGCCGATTTGGCAGCATCGGGATACGCAGAATCTGTTCCGCCGGTAACGCGTTCAATACCGTATCAGGCAAGCCGCGTGACTCCGGACCAAACAAAAAAGCATCACCTGCCGCGAACCTGACCTCCGTGAAAGCGTGTTTACCTTTGGTGGAGCAGGCAAAGGTGCGCGACGGTTGTATCGCTGCGTTGAATTCCAGGAGGTGGTTCCATTCACGCACCGGCGCGAACTCGTGATAGTCCAAACCCGCGCGCCGCAGCTTGCTGTCGTCGAGCTTGAATCCAGCGGGATGAATGATGTGCAACTGCGCACCGGTATTGGCGCACAAGCGTATAATGTTGCCGGTGTTGGGCGGGATCTCGGGCTCGAATAAAACGACATGAAACATAGCGTGTTATCAGGTTAACCATGACGACGAAACATCAATCCATGCTGGCCATGGAATTTTGCGGCCTGAAGTTTAACACGCCGCTGGTGCTGCTTTCCGGCTGCGTGGGCTTCGGCGAGGAATACACCCGCATCGAGGGTTTCTCGAATCGCGACGTGGGCGCGGTGTGTTTGAAAGGCACCACGCTGAAACCACGTTTGGGCAACGCGCCGCACCGCGTCTGCGAAACTCCGGCGGGTATGCTCAATTCCATCGGCTTGCAAAATCCCGGCACCGAAGCCGTGGTGAACAAAATTTTGCCGTCGCTGGACTTTACCGAAACGCGCTTCATCGCCAACGTGTCCGGCTCGACCCTCGAGGAATATCGCGAAGTCACGCGTTTGTTCGACGACTCGCCGATCGACGCCATCGAGATCAATATCTCCTGCCCGAACGTCAAAGAAGGCGGCGTGGTGTTCGGCAACGATCCGCTGATGTCGGCGCGCGTGGTCGAAGCGTGCCGCAGCGTGACAAAAAAGCCGTTGATCGCGAAACTTTCCCCCAACCAGACCGACATCGCCGACAATGCGCGCCGTTGCATCGACGCGGGCGCCGACGCCTTCGCCGTGATCAATACGTTAATGGGTATGGCCATCGATATCGAAGAGCGCGTGCCAATTATCGGCAATAATCAGGGTGGGCTGTCAGGACCGGCGATCAAACCGATTGCATTACTCAAAGTGCATCAGGTGTATCAGGTGTGCAAGGCGCATGGTATTCCGATCATCGGTCAAGGCGGAATTTTAACGGCGCAAGACGCGCTGGAATTCATCATCGCCGGCGCCAGCGCCGTCGGTGTCGGAACAGCCTTATTTTATGATCCGCTGGTCTGTGCCAAGATCAATGCGGGCATCGTCGACTATCTACAGCGCCATGAGTTGACTGAAATTGCGCAATTGGTCGGCACGCTGCAAGTCCACCAGAAAACGGTGGGCTGTTAAACTAAACTCCCAGATCAAACGTCCAGTCGGTAATTACGCCGTTAGGGGTTGCCACATGAATCGTAATCACGCCGCTATCCGAAGCGGCGGGATCGTCGTCTTCCACGGTGACGATGGCGACTCTACCTTGGGTGGTATTACCCGGGATGGTGAAACTGGTTTCGCCTTTCAATACGCCGACATCCGTGGAGATAGTGATTTGGGTGCCGGCCGGAAGCGACTGCCCGGCGGTATCGGTGAGCGTGACTTTAAGATCCGCGCTGCCGCCAGAAACATTCAATGCTGTCGCCCCGCCCGTTGGGATCCCCGGGATATTGGAATAATAGGTCAGGCTAGGTGTGAGCGGGTCTTGCACCACGATATACGGGTGCGAGCCCGCCATCACAATGACAATACTGTCGCGCACGTGAACGGTATTCTGCGCCGCGCACAGCGTGCTGTGCGTGCACAGCGCGCCGCTGTAATTACCGTCGCGCAGATCGTACTGTGCATTATTGTTGAAGTCGAAATAAGGTTCGCCTACGTCACGCACGCGATTTTCGTTTTTGTCGAGAAACGCTTCCGGTAAATCCGCAAAACCCGGACCCTCGAACGCGCTGTTGCTATTGGCGTCGGTGAAGGGCTCGCCCGCAGCTAAGGTGCCCGCGCCATCGTATACGCCGTTACTGTTGCGATCGACATAAGCTGTTTCGCCGGCGGGATTATTTCCCGCGCCGTCGTAGCGGCCATTGTGATTATAGTCAACATAAGGCTCGCCGAAATCGTAAACGCCATTGAGGTTGATATCGGTGAAAGGTTCATCGAACAAGTTGTTCGAGTTGGCGTCGGTGAAGGGCTCATCCAGCAGGCCATTCGCATTCGCATCACTGTAAGGTTCGCCGTCGCCATCGCTGTAACTGCCGTCGCCGTCTTCATCGAAAAAGCTTTCGTTACCCACCGCCGTCATCAGAATAGTGACGCGATGGTCCACGGGGCGCGGGACTTGACTTGTCCACAGGACCGAACACGTTCCATGCTCGGTCAAACACGAGGGCTCAATCGATCCGCCCTCGGTAACGAACGATACGGAGGTGCCGTCGGGCACGGGATTATTGAAGTGATCAGCGAGGTGTGCGACGACGGTAATGGTCTGGCCATCCACCTCGAACGCTTCCGGATTCCATATCGACGCCGCAATGCCGGTGCTGTTTTGGTCGGGCAGTCCCGTACTTACGGTTAACTGGTTCGACTGACTGCTCAATGTGACTCCGCCCGCCACCGTGCTGGCGGTTACTCGCACGCCGGTTGCCACTGCACCCGAACGCACCACGGTGCTGATCTCGCCGCTGCCATTGGTGTAGCCACTGGCAGGCGCGACCGCCAGTCCGCCCACGCTGGTATTGAGCGCAAAATTCACCAACTGATTCGCCACCGGCAAGCCCTGGGTGCTTTTTACCCGGAATATCACCGCCGCGGTTTCGCTCAGACCGACGCCGCCCGCGCCCTTGATCGCAATCAGGGCGGGCGTGGCCGAGACAAATTCAATCGACCCCGCGGTATCCGCATTGACGACGATATTCGACGTGGCGCTCAAACTTGTGCCACCGAAGTTCGCGGTGGCAACGATGCCGTCGGTGCCGACACAGCCGCCGGCCTGATAAGTCACCACAGCTTGACCATTAATAGTCGGTGCAGCGGAATCGATGCTGCTCTTGCCGATGGCGGCGCAATTCGACGTAAAACTCACCTCAATGGGCACGTTGAAAGCGGCGCCGCCGGCATCGACGATGTTGACCGTCAGACCGGTGCTTCCGCCGGGCGAAAGCGGCGATGTGCCGATGCCGACGCTGCCCTGCGTGAACGAGCCGGCGGTGTAGCCCAACCGGATCGCAGGGGGCGCGACTTGATAATTCAGCGTGGCGGAAAGCGTTTCCAGGCCGATGACCGCCGTGGCCGTTACGGAATCCGCCCCGAGCGCGTCTTTATACCCCAAAGCCACCGAAGCCTGACCCGAGGTGTCGGTGATCGCGGTCCCATTGACGGGTGCAAGCACTCCCAGAGCGGTGGCGAACACCACGATGACATCGCGCACTCCCGCACCCGCCGCGTCGGTGACCGTCGCGGTCAGCGTACCCGGCGCATCCGCGCGCACGCTGCTGGTGACGGCTCCGATATTGTCTTTTAAAGCGATGCCCAGGGTACGCCCTGCCACAGCCGACGAAGCCGCTGAAAAATTCAGGCTGGTGGTTAGCTCCACCCCCTCCACACTCGCTTTGGCGGTCACGGTGCCCGCACCCGTAATTCCGCTCGCAAGCAACTGCACTGTGGCATCGCCGCTGCCATTGGTCAGCGCCTTGCCTGTCGACGGGTTAAACGTTCCCAAACTGGTGTCGCTGAGCTCAAACGCAACCAAAACATTTTGCGGAAACGAGCCGTCTTTCAGCTTGAGGTTAATTTTTACCGTGCCGGGCGATGCGCTGCTGATCGAGGTTGTGGCCACACCGTCGGAGCTGCGCAGCAGTGCGATGGAAAATACCGTGGCCGCGGGCGGGTTTGTCGAAGCAGACCCGCTGTCGGCAGCCTTTTTGCACGCATTCAAGCTCAGCACGCCCAGCAGTAATACATACAACATGACTTGCCCAGATGTTCGAATCATCGCGACACTCGCCTTGGTAGCAGGATTTGACGCAATGGTATTCGGCTACACGCTACAGGACTTTAACTGTGCATCACGTGTCCCGTCGATTTTATAACCTCAAGCCCAACCCTAAACAGGAATGCAATTGTGCCGTTGTATAGGCATGGGCTTAAAGGGATACCTGTGCTATCAGCGCAGGCACCCGATTTGCTACCGCCATGAGTCCAACGAGGCAATACGGTGTATTACGAACATTTTGGATTGCAGCGCGCGCCGTTCAACATTACTCCGGACACGCAACTGTTTTATGCGGGCGGCAAGCGCGGCGATGTGCTGGATGCGCTGTTGTATGCCATCACCCACGGCGAAGGCATCGTTAAAGTTGTCGGCGAAGTCGGCAGCGGCAAAACCATGTTGTGCCGCATGTTGCAAACGCGTCTGCCGCAAAATGTCGACGTAGTGTACCTGTCGAATCCGCGCATCGATCCGGGTGATGTCATCTTCGCCATCGCCGCGGAGCTGCATTTGCCGCTGCAAACCAGCGTGTCGCGTTTGCACGTGCAACAGGCCTTGCAGGAATTGCTGCTGGCGCGCCACGCGGAAAATCGCCGCGTAGTGGTGTTTGTCGAAGAAGCGCAAGGCATGCCGCTGGATACGCTGGAAGAAATCCGGCTGCTCACCAATCTGGAAACCGAGCGCGAAAAACTGCTGCAAATCGTGCTGTTCGGACAACCCGAGCTGGACGTGCATCTGGCGGATCCGCGCATCCGTCAATTGCGCGAGCGCATCACGCACAGTTTCAATCTGGGACCGCTGGCCGCGAACATGGTCGCCGAATACGTGGGCCACCGGCTGCGTGCCGCCGGGCACCCCAACGGCGACGTATTTGAAAGCGGCGCGTTGCGTCTACTGGTGCAGGTCTCGCAAGGCCTGATGCGGCGCGTCAATGTAATGGCCGACAAGGCCCTGCTGGCGGCATTCGCCGACGGTCAGGCGCGGGTCACGTATCGACATATGACGGCGGCATTGCGCGACAGCGAATATAGCGCGTTTAGCGCGTCGTCGCGTTTATGGATCGCGGCGGCTGCGATCATCGCCATTGCCGGCATCATCGTATGGTCAGTGCTGCGTGCCGCGGAAGCGGTCCCGCTCCCGCCGGCGGCGAGCCATGCGCCCGCGCCTAAAATCGCGCCGGAATCCGTGCAAGGTTCTTTGCGCAACGGCGCGCTCGACGCTTTTGTCACGACCCGGGTCGACCGCACCCGCGACTGGTTGCGCACTGCCGACGGCAATCACTACAGCATTCAAGTGTTGCGCGTCACCGCCGATGCAGTGACCGACTTGGAGCGCTTTTTGCGTGGCCAGGAAAGCGTGGATTTTCTGGACCGGATTTTCATCTACCAGGCGCGCCACAACGGCCAGGCCGTGTACGGCGTGTTGTACAGCGAGTTCGCCAGTTACGCCGACGCTAAAGCCGCGTTAGAAACTTTGCCCACCGAAGTTAAACGTTACAAACCGTTTTTGCGCAGTGTGCGTCAGGTGCGGGCAACAATGGACGAATCATGATGATGCAAAATATATTTTCGCGATACGCGATGCGCGCACTGTCGCTCACGATGACGCTGCTCGCGGCGTGTACCGCCACGCATCCGCCCACGCCATCTCTCGCGCATCTGAACCGCGCCTCGCAACCCGACGGCGAAATTCCCGCGCCAGTGCAACAAACCCCGTTTTTGCCGCAACCGAAGCTCAGCACCCCGCCGGAAACCTACACTGTTACTGTGAGCGGGGTGCCGGTTAAAGAACTCCTGTTTGCACTGGCGCGCGACGCCAAGATGAATCTCGACATCCACCCGAATGTCAGCGGCACGGTTACCTTGAATGCGGTCAAGCAGACCTTGCCGCAGATTCTCAGCCGCATCGCCGAGCAGATCAGTCTGCGCTACGAAGTGAACGGCCCCAATCTGGTGATCTCGCCGGATGTGCCGCATGTGCGCACTTACAAAGTGGACTATCTCAACATGACGCGCGAGACCAAGAGCACGGTCAGCGTGGCCACGGAAATCGCCACGACCGGCGGCGGCGTCAAGCAAAGCGGCGGGAATTCGGGCAATAAATCCAACACCGAGGTCAACATCACCAGCAATAATAATTTCTGGGACGTGCTGGAAAAAAACATCATTGCGATTCTAGGCGGCGCGGAAAATACCGTGATTTCCAATCCGCTCAGCGGCGTGATCAGCGTGCGTGCCAGCTCGCGCCAGCATGAACAGATCCAGGCGTTTCTCGACCGTATTCTGTCGAATGTGCAGCGCCAGGTGTTGATTGAAGCCACCATCGTCGAAGTGGAATTGAACAACCGTTACCAGTCAGGCGTCGACTGGAGTCTGGTGTCGCAGTCGAAAGGAATCTCAGCCACGTCCTCCATGGTCGGCGGCAATCTGGCCACACCGCCGTCGTTCCTACTGGCTTACGACAAGGCGGTGGGTTCATTCGACAAAGTGTTTGCCGCACTGCACATGCTGGAGACCTTCGGTAATGTCAAGGTTCTGTCGAGCCCGAAAATCATGGCGCTGAACAATCAAACCGCGCTGCTCAAAGTGGTGGATGAGAAGGTGTACTTCACCACCGCGCTGGAAATTCAGGAAGCCACCGCCAACTCGGCGGAACGGCGCACTTACACCAGCGAAATTCACACCGTGCCGGTCGGGCTGGTGATGAGCGTCACGTCGCAAATTACCGACGACGACCGCGTCACCATCAATGTGCGTCCCACTATTTCGCGCATCACCGGCTACGTCACCGACCCGGCTCCGCGCCTCGCGGGCTCGGGATTTGACAATTT
>CAZHHW010000034.1:0-1127 GCA_964532385.1 uncultured Gammaproteobacteria bacterium
GCATCGTTGGCTACCCCGGCATGTGAGTGCGGGCCGGGATGAGCGAATGCCAATGCTGTAAAAATGTAAAGCGGAAGAGAGACGAGTAAGCGCAATCTGATGTTCATGCCATGCAGATCCTTAACGGCGAAAGAAAGTAGAGTTTAAATTGAAACAATTACATCCTTGAAACAGGAGCCCTCCCCCTTGCTGGGGGAAGGAATCCTCCGTTTCTAGCTTTCCCGAGGTATCAATCGGTAGAGTCAAAAGCCGTGTTATTTGACTTCAAACGGCCATTTGTAAGACACAACAAACAAGGGATCTTCGTGACCCTTTGCGCCATCACCGCTGGCTACGCTTACTGTCCATGTCAGGTTGGCCACCGGCATGTAGCTGACGTTGAAGTCGCTATATTCTTCATTGGAGTCTTTGCGCATGGTGGTGCCGACATGTGCGCCGAAGCTGCCGAACATGGCATCGAGGGTCAGGTACATATTTTCAGATTCTTCGGTATTGACGAGAATTTTAGCGCTGACGGGACCATAAGAACCGCCGACGTAAAATTCCGATGCATCGGTGTCGCCGAGACTGTCGCCATCCGCGTTAACAGCTTCAGGATAGAGGTATTCATACACGCCAATATCAATACCCGCATCGCCAAACTTTTTCGCGAAACCAACATTGAGATCAGTTTCCCCGCTGCCGCTCACACCTTCGCTCGACGTCCAGATTCCAGCATAAACGCCGCTGTCATGATTAAAATAAATATCGCCCGATACGGCCGGACTGGGACCACTGATGGCCATACCGCGCCACAAGTACATCGAACTGACAGACACGCTTGCCGACGTCGCAGCATAAGCGGGCAAGGCCGAGCCTATGGCACACAGGCCCAGCGCCGCTAATGTCACATTGCGAAGTTGCTTCGATTTCATTGCTAGGTTCTCCCTGGGTTACAAGTGATTGAATTACGCACGACTGCAAAACAGATGCGTTGCAAACGTGACTGGTTGAGCATCAGCACACGCTATGCCATCCCTCGCGTTCGCGCGCGCTAAGGAGTTTGCCAGAAAAATTTGTATTGAACAGACTTGGCAAAGCCCCGTGATGGTGCATAGCGAGTTATGAGTGCATTGCAAGTGTGCGTG
>CAZHHW010000034.1:1227-24228 GCA_964532385.1 uncultured Gammaproteobacteria bacterium
ATGGGGCCACGAGCAGGTTCGCTCGTGGCGGGTAACTTTAAAGCATGGTCTGGTTTTTCAGCGTAATTTTCTGGGTTTTGTTCTTTATGCAATTGACGCTTTGCTCGGGATCAACTTTGCATTCCAGACGATGTTCTGTTTCCTGCCAGCCCAGCTTGATCCCCGCCGTGTCGCCGGTGCCGCTGGATTGTTCTTCGCCGCCTTCTTTGGCGCTGAGAATTTTGGTGACGTTGTTGCGGTAGGCAATCTTGAAATCACCATCTTTCTTCATCGCGTAAACAATCGCTTTGGTCTGGTACACGATTTCCGTGCCGGCGACATTGCGTTGCAGTTCTTCCGACAGACATTCGATCACGGCTTCGCTGGTTTTATGGCATGAAGTAATCTTCGAAGGCAGATATTCAGCCGGGGTTTTCGCCAGCGACATCCAGGTGCCATTCAAAAGCATACCGGCGGTGGTCGGTTGCATTTGCATGGCCGGCTGCATGCCTTCCACGCTGGCGATCTGCTGAGGTGAGCCAGGGGCGGAGTACGCGGCCATCGGTGTATCTGTTCTAGGTGTTTCGGCTTTGGCGGTTTGCGACTTGGAGGCTTTGGGCGCCTTGGCTAAATTCTTGACCGCGCTTTCCTCGTCTTTGCGGGCACGTTCTTCATCTTTGCGGGCTTTTTCCGCGGCGGAGCGTTTTAATTCGGCGAGCGCATCGTCGGCCGGTTTGTAACCCCCCAGCGAAGAGCGGCTATACCAGGTAAAGGCTTCATCGTGATCCGCTTTAACGCCATCGCCGTTGACCAGCATTTGCCCCAGATAATACTGGGCGCGTACATTGCCGTCGTTGGCCGGTTTTTCCATCAGTTGGTACGCCTTGTTGACATTAGCGTCGACGCCCAGTCCCTTGTAGTACATGAAAGCGACTCTGAACTGCGCTTTCACATGGCCTTGGGCGGCTGATTTCTCGAACCAGACGAAGGCTTTTTTGGCATCGATCGCGACACCGCTGCCTTTCTCGAACATTTCGCCGACATCATATTGCGCGTCGGCATTGCCTTGTTCGGCCAGGGCGCTTTGTTTCTTGAAACGTTCCTGCCAGACGTAGTCGTCCTGGAAGGCGAATGACGTTGACATCACTGAAGTTCCAGTGAGTAGGCACAAGATGCGAGCGAATGTTTTTGCGTTCATGGTGTTTGTCCAACCTGGGTTGAATCGGCCTAGGAAATTTAATGGGTGTTACTAATGCTATCGTCGGCAGGTTTTGAAACTTTATAGGAAATGTGACGGAAGTTACGGCGCTGATAGCACAACGGTTGTTAACGATATCTAGAACTCATCCGGCAAGGTCGCGGCACGCGCTAACTGCGTCAATAACGCCTGCATTTCTTGCTGTTGCGAGGGCGTGGGGGGGAGGGAGGACTTGAGTAATATGCTGGCGAGGTGTTCCCAGCGACGCGCGATGCTGCCCATTTCAGAGTATCTAAACGTGGCGCCTGAGCCCGCCAGTTTATGCAGCGCGTGATGCAAATTACTCAAAGCGGAAGAGGGATTGGGTAGCGTGCAGCAGGCTTCGAATTGTTGCGCTATATAGTTTATGCGTTCGGGAAGCTGCTGTTGATAATCAACGAACAGTTTGTTGAGACGCGTATTAATGTTGTCGTCGTGTTGCATCGTTGCCGTTATCGGATCGCTCATCCTTGGCTAAAGAAACAAGGTGTGGCTTTGATCGGGATTAGACGATTGTTGACATTTACAATGTTAACTTAAGTCACAAGCTGCGCACTAGGCGCTGCGTTGATCCCGTTGCGACGAAGCATCGTGAGCAATCACGATGAGTTTTCTTTCACTACCGATTTGCATTTCGGTGAGGGTGCAGATCAGTGGAAAGGAACCGCCGGCCGCACGCCGGCCGCGTATCTGGGTGTTTACGTTAAGTTCCGCCGCGGCCTTACCTTGAGCATAAGTGGTGAAGTAGTGATCGTATTGTTGCCGGTACGGGTCCGCCAGCAGGTTGCTGAACAAGTTGCCGATGATATGTTGGGAGTTTAAGCCGAACATTTCCTCCGCCGCCGAATTCACCGATTCGACCACACCGGAGTCGTTCGTGGTAATGATGGCGTCCACGATGTGATCAAGCACCATGCGCATGCGCGACTCATTTTGATGCAAATGTTTTTCGTAGGCTTTGCGCTCGGTGATTTCAGTGTTTGATCCGGCGATACGGTAGGCCTTGCCATATTCGTCGCGCAAGGCCAGGCCGCGCATCAGGAACCAGCGGTATTTGCCGTCCTTGTGTAACAAACGGTGTTCGCTTTCAAAGTAATACGACTGGCCGTTGAGGTGGGCTTTGAGCTCAGCGAGGGTTTTCTCGGCATCGTCAGGGTGCAGGCGTTTTATCCATTCATCGAAGCGATTTTCAAGCTCATGATCTTCATAGCCCAGCATGTCTTTCCAGCGCGGCGAGAAATAGGCGTTGTTGTTGATCGGGTCCCAATCCCATAAACCGTCGTTCGCACCGCGCACGGCCAGCGAATAACGTTCTTGTTCCTTGAATAGGGCAGTTTCGGTGGCGTCGATTTTGCGTACCACCAGTAGGGTGATGACGGCGCCAAACCCGACCGTACTTAAGCTCAGTAATGCCATGAACAAAATGTAGGCCAGGCGATAATTTGTGTCGCCCGCTTTCACCAATTGTTGATATTCAGTGTCTTCGAGTTTATGGATTTCCTTGACGGTATCGATAATCTCATTTTGTTTCGGAATGATCTGACCGGTAAGATAACCATGCGCCCCAATAAGATTTCCGCTGGTTGCAAGTTCGATTAAATGTTCATGCAACGGGCGCACTTCAGCAGTCAAACGGCTTTGTTTATCCAGCAAGGCGCGCTCGCCGCTGGTGAGAGGCAGGCCCAGCAAGGTCGTGCGCGCATCGGCAAAATTGGTTCCCAACTGGTGATAGCGCAAGATTTCCGCGTCCTGGTCAAACCGGTCGCTGATGTTCGCCATCAGGATCAAGCTGATCGCACGTTCCCGAACCGCGATATGCATGTCGCTCAATAAATTGATTTTGGTGAAGTGGTGCAGGTTAACGTTGTTGATATCATCGCGGATCGACACAAAACGCAAAAAGCCCGCCAGCGTGACCAGCACCATGATACAGATCAGCGTGGCAAATCCGGCGGCGACAGTATATTTTGAATTTCGATTGTGCATGGCGGAAGGTGATTGGCACCCGTGGGTTAAAGCCGCTGTATCGTGCAGTGATTGCGCGAAAGCGGCCGTATTGAGTCAAGTTATGCTGCGTCTTGCGGTTCCGGCAGTGCGCTTTCCGACTTACGCGCAAAGAAATCCAGCCATTCCCCCAACAACTGGTTGACTTGGCGTTTTTCGTCGCGCTGCAACATGTGTTTATTGGGGTAGCCATATTCGGGCTCGAAGGTTCCATGACCGGCACAGTTCATCACTTCGGCCACTTTGGCGTCGTGATACATCCGCACAGTCATGTTCAGGTTCAATGCGGGCGCGCTTTGAGTGTCGAGCGTGACAATGATGTCGATCACGCTGGTGTAACGATGGTCTTCTTGCAGTGCGATTTCGAAGCGCAGCCCGGTAGGATGGTAAACGCGATGGCATACGCCCGGCACGTTGCGAAACAAACGCAGTAATTTGCCGTAGTTAATTTCATACAACGGCGTTTGATTGTAGTAATGCTTGGGTGCGCAAAGCATATTCACTGCCGGATTCCTTCCTGTTTGACTCGCAGCTCAATCATAAACACGTTTAAGGGTTTTTGACCACGTTGAATAGTTCCTGAAGATAGTGTCGGCTAATAATGTATCCAGTGCAGGCTGAATTTGTGACGAAGTCGCTAGGATACCCAGGTTTTCATGCGTGCGCGCAGCCGTAGCAACGCTTGACTTAATAATTGGCTGGTGCGCGATTCACTGACGCCAAGCACCGTGCCGATCTCGCGCAGATTAAGTTCATCGTCATAATATAATGTCACGATCAGGCGCTCTCTCTCGGGCAGCGCGGCGATCGCGCGCGCCAGACCGTTGCGGAAATCCTCGTCCTGCAATTCCGACAGCGGTGTGGATTGTGGTTCGCCCAGTCCTTGGTGGATGGCGGCATCGTCGATGCCGACGTCTTCCAGATTCGTCATGCGGAAGATCGCGGCTTCTTGCAGCAATTTGTAATATTCGTCGGCATTCATGCCGAGTTCCTGCATAACTTCCTGGTCGCGCGCATCGCGGCCCACGGCGTTTTCTACCTTGCGAATGGCTTCGGTGATTTCGCGGACTTTGCGATGCACCGATTTGGGCGCCCAGTCATTGCGCCGCAGTTCGTCCAGCATCGAACCGCGAATGCGAATTCCGGCATAGGTTTCAAAGCTTGCACCCTGGGTCGGATCGTAATTGCGGCCGGCGTCGAGCAATCCCAGCATCCCGGCCTGGATCAGATCATCGACCAGCACCATCGGCGGCATTCGCGCCATGAGGTGATAAGCGATACGTTTAACCAGCGGCGCATAACGCACCACCAGGCTGGTTTGAGTTGCACGGTCTTGGGGTTGACGGTCAGACATACGTATTAGGCGTGCCTCGAAGCCAGAGAGGTTCAGTGACTGCGCGCTGCAGAAGCGCACGTTTAGAATCACTGAAGACTGGGCTTGAGTTACGGCAAAACGGCGAAGAACTTTAGGTCGAGGATGCATACGGCGGCGCATTGCAAGGCTTCAAATTAACCAAAAGCGCAACGCCCCGCGTGCGCCGCCCATGCGCACGGCCATTGACGCCTGCCGGGCGTACAGGATTCAGAAACGGTATTTAAATTTCGTGACGGCCGCTAAAGGCATGCGACAGGGTCGAACTGTCGACATATTCCAGTTCTCCACCCAGCGGTACACCGTGGGCGATACGGGTGACTTTGATATTGCGCTTGCGCACCAGCTCGCTGATAAAGTGCGCGGTGGTTTCGCCTTCAACGGTAGGATTGGTGGCCAGAATGACTTCTTGAATCGTCTCGGCATCGAGGCGTTGCTCCAATTGATCGAGACCGATTTCCGCGGGGCCGATGCCATCCAGCGGCGAGAGCCGTCCCATCAGCACGAAGTACAGCCCCCGAAAGGCGGTCGAGCGTTCAATCGCCTGCGCATCCACTGGCGTTTCGACCACGCACAGCAACTGCCGGTTGCGCTGCGGGTTGGCGCACAGTGCGCAGACCGGTGATTCGCTCAAAGTGCGGCATTGTTGACAACGTCCGACGCCATCGATTGCGCCCAGCAGCGCCTGCGCCAGTTTGCGCGCGCCGTCGCGGTCGCGTTCCAGCAAGTGGAAGGCGATGCGGCGCGCCGACTTCGGGCCGACCCCGGGCAGGCAGCGCAGCGCATCGATGACGCTTTCGATCAGGTTGCTGGAATTCATCAGAACGAGAACGGCAGTTTCATTCCGCCGGGCAGACCCGCGCCGCCGGTGACGGTTTGATATTTTTCCTGCGTGACTTTTTCGACCTGGCGCACCGCGTCGTTGACCGCGGCGGCAATCAGGTCTTCGAGCATGTCCTTGTCGTCTTTGAGCAGCGCCGGATCGATGCTGACGCGTTTGATGTCATGTTTGCCGGTCATGACCACGCTGACCATGTTGCCGCCGGCCTGGCCGGTGACTTCGATGGCGAGTAATTCTTCTTGCACCTTTTGCAGATTGGATTGCATCTGCTGTGCCTGTTTCATCAAATTGCCTAAGCCGCCTTTCATCATAAAAACCTCGTTGGTGGGTGGTGCGAGCTGCCGGATTATACCGGAGAACGGGTCACGCGTTAGTCCAGCGGCTGCACCGAGCCGGTGTCGATGGTCGCGTTGAAGGTGTCACGCAAACTTTGCACGCGCGCATCTTTGGCGACCGTCTGTTGTGCCGCGTTCTGCCGTTCTTGGCGCTGCCGTTCCTGGGCTTGCGCGGGGGATTCGGCTTGCGGTTCGCGCGCCGTATCGATCTGCAGCCGCACTGGCTGTTTCAAGTAGGTTTGCAAGGCCTGCTGCAAACGTTCGCGCGAATTGTCGGTCAGCAGTTTGCTGTGGGTTGCGTGTAATTCCAGTGTCAGGGTGCCGCCGGCATGCTCTTTGAGAACGCAATTTGCTGCCAGCTGCCGGGTCAGTCCGGTAATATCAAGCTCCTGTACTATGTGATTCCAGCCGGATTCGGCCACGCGCGCGGCGGGGGCGGCGTGGCCGGGCGAGGAGGGGATGCCCGGCGCGGCAACAGCAGCGTCAGGGCGGGGGCTTACTGCCGGTGGACTGCTTTTTTGCGCGGCGGGAAGGCGGGTGGATTCGTCCTGCGGCTGAAACGCCAGCATGCGCAGCAGCGTCATCTCAAAACCGCTTTGCGGGTCGGGCGCCAGGTGCAGATCACGGCGTCCAATGATGCCGATTTGATAAAACAGTTGCACATCCTCGGCGCTGAAAGTTTGCGCGAACTGCATGATTTGCGCACGATCGCCACGGCTGTCGTCGAGCGCATCCGGGACTTGTTGCGCGAGCGCGATGTGATGCAGCGTGGAATTGATTTCTTGGAGTACGCCGGCCGCATCCGGCGCGTGTTCCTGCATGGCGCGCACGCGCGTGAATAACAGTTCCGCATCGTGCCGCGCCAAGGCGTCGAGTAAGGTAAAAACATCGGCGTGATCAATGCTGCCCAGCATGGCGCGCACTTCGGCCACGCGCAGGTTGCCGCCGCAATAAGCGATGGCCTGGTCCAGCAGGCTGAGCGCATCGCGCATGCTGCCGTCGGCGGAGCGCGCAATGAAATGCACCGCTTGGGGTTCGAAGGGAAGGGCTTCGCGCACCAGCAGCGTGTCGAGATAAGTTTGAATCGAGGTTTGCGGCAGACGTTTTAAATTGAACTGCAAACAGCGCGACAGGATCGTGACCGGCAACCGCTGCGGGTCGGTTGTTGCCAGCAGGAACTTCACATGCGGTGGAGGTTCCTCCAGGGTTTTTAGCAGGGCATTGAAGCTGTGCGCCGACAGCATGTGCACTTCGTCGATCAGATAGACTTTATAACGCCCGCGCGACGGAGCGTATTGAACATTTTCAAGCAGTTCCCGCGTGTCCTCGACCTTGGTGCGCGAGGCGGCGTCGACTTCGATCAAGTCCACAAAGCGGCCTGCATCGATCTCGCGGCACGCGCTGCATGTGCCGCACGGTTTGGACGTGACGCCGGTTTCGCAATTCAGCGATTTGGCCAGAATGCGCGCGATGGTGGTTTTGCCCACGCCGCGCGTTCCGGTGAATAAAAAAGCATGGTGCAGGCGGTTATTGTCGAGCGCATTAATGAGTGCGCGCAGCACATGCTCCTGCCCGACCAGTTCGGTGAAATTGCGCGGCCGCCACTTACGTGCCAGGACTTGATAGCTCATCGCGTGTGCACATCCTCATGCGCGAGTGTGATGCGGACTTGATTGGGCGGTGACCTGCCCCAGCCACACCCCGGCGCCCGGGTCCACCGTTACCGCTGCTCCCTTCCGGGCCTGACGGGGTTCACGGCATACCGTCGCGAGGGGACCAAGACAAGTCACCATTGACCGTTAAATATTAAATTGACCACTCATGGGCACCGGCGTGCTTCAAGGAGTTTGGCGGAGAGGGAGGGGCTGCTCCGCGCGTCCTGCGCTTCGCCCCTTCGGGGTCAGCTGCGCTGACCAAATTCGCTTCCGGCGAATTTGTCGAACCCGCTAATAAAATCGAGGGTTCGAACCTACCCAGTCCTAAACTCGTCACAGGGAAAACATCACTCCTATGTTTGAACATGGCGGAGAGGGAGGGGTTCGAACCCTCGATACGTTTCCGTATACACACTTTCCAGGCGTGCGCCTTCAACCACTCGGCCACCTCTCCAAAATAATCCAGCAAAAACATCCCGATCCGGGATGCGCCGCTTTCAAGGACCGGGAAGCTTAAACTAGAACATCCAGTGGTGCAATTTACAGTTCGAGAGCGTACAGCGGCGGCGGAGTTGGCAAATAACGAAACAATCCGCCACCGTTGCCTTTACTTGGCGACATGCTTCTGGATAGGATGTTCCTATGTTAGGCACGAACGATCCTTCATCGCGTCTGGTTGAGCATCTGAGCTCCACCAGCACGCCTTACATCGATCCCTTGGCGCGGGTGCCGTGGGACCGCATGGAGCGGCGTGCGTTTTGGCTGCCGGAAACGGCGGTTTCATTGTTTGGCTGGGCCGAGTTCATGTCCTTGCCCGAAGACCAGCGCCGCATGTTGTCACGTCACGAATTCATGCATTTACTGGTCACGGTGCAGCGTTTCGAAACAGTCTTTATCGAACGGGTCAGCCGTGTGATGCAGCGTCCAGGCGAACCGCTCAGCCATGCCAACTACCGTTTACACATGGCACGTGAACACATCGGGCATGGATTGATGATGCTGGAGTTATTGCGCCGTTCCGGTTTGCAACGTTCGCGAGGTTACATCGCGACGCAGTTAAGCCGATTTATCGCGCGGCATAGCTCGCTTGATTCCGCAGCTTTTTGGACCGTAATGTACGCGGGCGAAGAAATCGTCAATCGCATGTTTCGCGGCTTGCGCAAAAATCACGCCGGCTTGTGTCCGGTGATCGATGAAATGGTACGGACGCATCTGGTCGACGCGTCGCGTCACTTGTCGCACGCGCATGACAATCTGGAAAACGCTCTCAACGTGATGCCTCGCTGGCGCATGCGTTTGATGCGCTTCGTGGTGCGGCGGATCTTTCGCGAACAAGTGAATTCATTATTTTATCCGCCGCCCAGCGTGTACGAATCGGCAGGCCTGTACCCAGGTGAATATTGGGCCAAGATCGCACGTGAGAATCCCCACCGCACGCGCTTCGTGCAGCAAAATGTGAGCACCACCTTGCGGCCTTTTAAAAAACGCGGCTTGCACATCAGTTAATTTTCTCTTCCGCAGTGAAAAATAATATTGCCGTGAGCTTCAGCGCTTGCCCGGCGTACCGATAGTTATTGCGTCCATTTCTCCTTTGTACGCACATAACTATGAAACTTCTGATCGGTTTCGGCCTGGTGTTTGCTTCCATCATCATCGGCTATTTGGCCTCGCACGGTAATCTGATGGCCATCATGCAGCCCTTCGAGCTGCTGATTATCGGCGGTTCGGCCGCCGGTGCATTTGTGGTGGCCAATCCGGGGGTGGTAATCAAGCAAACGCTGGCCGGTTTACCCAAGCTTCTCAAGGGGCCAAAGTATGACAAATCGGCTTACATGGACCTGCTGGCCCTGATGTACGACCTGTTTGCGAAGGCGCGCAAGGAAGGCATCATGGCGCTGGAAAAGGACATCGACGACGTCATGCAAAGTACTGTCTTTCAGGCCTACCCTAAACTGCTGAATGATCATCATGTGACCGATTTCATTGTGGACTATCTGCGTCTGATGGTCAGCGGCAGCATGAATCCGATCGAGCTCGAAGCGCTGATGGATGTGGAGCTTGAGACGCATCATCAGGAAGGCGAGCGGGTTGCCAGCGCATTGACCACCATGTCGGACGGACTGCCTGGTTTCGGCATTGTCGCGGCGGTTTTGGGTGTAGTAATTACCATGAGCTCATTGGGCGGGCCGGTGACCGAGATCGGCGGCCATGTCGCATCGGCCCTGGTCGGTACCTTCCTGGGCATCCTGCTGGCCTATGGATTTGTCGGTCCGATGGGTACTTCCTACAAACACATGGTGGACGAAGAAGCCAAATTTTTTCAGTGCATCAAAGTGTGTTTCCTCGCCACCTTGAATGGCTACAGTCCGCAAATCGCCGTTGAATTCGGCCGCAAGGTGTTGTTCTCCGGCGAGCGCCCCGGGTTCATCGAACTGGAAGACCACGTGAAAAAGAAAAAAAGCCCATAAGGCTTTCAATGCGCTAACGGGGTTTGCCGGTGGAACAACGACCGATCATTATCAAGCGAATAAAAAAAGCCGCGCATGTGCATCACGGCGGTTCCTGGAAAGTCGCTTACGCCGATTTTGTCACTGCCATGATGGCGTTTTTCTTGCTGATGTGGCTGATGGGTTTTGCTACCGAAGGCGAGCGCCGGGCGATTTCCGATTATTTTCAAAGCCCCAGCGCGATTCAGGGCAAGGGCGGAGCCAGTACCAGCCTCATCGATATGAGCAAGGGCATGGATTCGCCCCGCAGCAATGAAAAGAAACCTAATCAGGAAACCACCTCGATCAATGTAAAAGACGTGGCGGATGAAAGTGCCGCCAACGCCATGGCGGTGAATACCGCCGATGCCAAGGCGCTTGAGACTGAAAAAGACAAGCTCAGGCTCGAATCGCTGCTCGAAGAGCTAAAGAAAGCGATCGAGGCGAGCCAGGCGCTGAAGCCTTATAAAGACCAGTTGTTGCTTGACATTAGTCCCGAAGGCTTGCGTTTACAGATCGTCGACAAGGAAAACCGGCCGATGTTCGACATCGGTAGCGCCAACTTGCAATCGTACACGCGCGGCATTTTGCACGAAGTCAGCAAAATCATCACCCAGGTGCCTAACCATATCAGTATTGCCGGACACACCGATGCGCGCCAATACAGCAATGGCGCTGATTTTAGTAACTGGGAACTGTCCTCCGACCGCGCCAATGCATGTCGCCGTGAACTGGTGCGCGGCGGAGTGGGCGAGGAAAAAATTGCGCGCGTGGTGGGTTTGGCATCGACCGCATTGTTCAACAAAGCCGACCCGTTCAGTCCAATCAATCGACGCATCAGTATCATCGTGATGAATAAAGCAACCGAAGACGCGATGCTGCATAAAGAAGAGAACAATAAATACGTGGCGGAGGCTCAGCCTGTAGCGAGCCCGTTACAGGCTGAGCCCATTGAAAAACCGTTGCAATCCACTGCAACACCTGCCCCGGTTCCCGCTGCCACGCCAACACCGACACCCACGCCGCCGTCGACACCCACGCCGACACCCACGCCGACGCCAACGCCAACGCCAACGCCAACACCGGCGCCGACATCAACGCCAAAGCCGGTATCCACGCCGGTAAAAGTGGTCAAGCCTACCGACGCACCCGCGCAAACAATCACCCCGGCGGCTTCACCGCTGCCGGCGAAATCGAAGGGCAAGAGTGGCGCGGCGCCCACGGTTACACCCAGTGCGGCGCCGATGATTACGCTTCCTCCGCTGCCTTCGGCGGTACAACTCCCCGGCTTGCCGATCAAGAATCCAGCCACCGGCAGTATTGCTCCCGCCATTGCGTTACCGCCGAAGGACGGATCCGCCGGGCAAAATAAAACCAATCCATAACAGCGGTTTTGGTTCGTGACGGAACTCGCTACAATGCGACGCTATGTCAGGCAATACGCTCGGTAAACTTTTCACGGTCACCAGCTTTGGCGAAAGCCACGGCCCCGCATTGGGTTGCATTGTCGACGGCTGTCCGCCGGGCATGGAGTTGTCGGAAGCCGATTTGCAGCATGATCTTGACCGCCGCAAACCCGGCCAGTCCAAATTCACCACGCAGCGGCGCGAAGACGACCGGGTGCAGATTCTTTCCGGGGTTTTCGAGGGCAAGACCACCGGGACGCCCATTGGCTTGTTGATTCACAATCAGGATCAGCGTTCCAAAGACTATTCAAAAATCATGGACCGCTTCCGTCCCGGTCATGCGGATTACACCTATCAGCAAAAATTCGGCGTGCGTGATTATCGCGGCGGCGGGCGTTCGTCGGCGCGCGAAACCGCCATGCGCGTGGCAGCCGGATCGATTGCCAAGAAATATTTGTTCGAGCGCTACGGTGTGGTCATCCGCGGTTATCTGGCGCAAATCGGCCCGATCAAAGCCGAAACCTTTGATTGGGACGAAGTGGAGAACAATGCGTTTTTCTGTCCCGATGCGTCGAAGGTTGCGGAGCTTGAAGTTTACATCAACGCATTGCGCAAATCCGGCGACTCCATCGGCGCGCGCATCAATGTCGTTGCCTATGGTGTGCCGCCCGGCTGGGGCGAACCGGTCTTCGACCGTCTCGACGCCGACATCGCCTACGCGATGATGGCGATCAATGCGGTCAAGGGTGTCGAGATCGGCGCGGGCTTCGCAAGCATTGAACAAAAAGGTTCGCAACACCGTGATGAGATGACGCCGCAAGGCTTTTTAAGCAATAACTCCGGCGGCGTGCTGGGGGGTATTTCTTCCGGACAAGATATCATCGTGAGCATCGCGCTCAAACCGACCTCCAGCATTCTCATTCCGGGCAAGACCATCGATGTGCAAGGCGATCCCGTCGATGTGGTCACCACCGGCCGCCATGATCCGTGCGTCGGGATTCGTGCCACACCCATTGCCGAAGCCATGCTCGCGCTGGTCTTGATGGACCACGCGTTGCGTCATCGTGCGCAGAATATGGATGTACGCTCGACCACGCCGGTGGTGCCGGCCCGCGCCGCCGCCGAGGTGCAGGAGGAAGTGGAAAACCTCGCCTTATATGAAGAAGAAATTGTTGAAGAAGCCGAGCCTGTCCCGCTGCCCGAGGAAATCCACGTGCCCGTAGAAACCAAAGAAGAAGTCAGAGTCCCAGCGGCCAAAAAAAAATCGATCGACCCGGACGATCCCGATGTTTTGTATATTCCCGACTGAAAACAATTTCAGCTACGTACCATAGCTTTACAATTCGCCGGGCACTCTAGCCATGCTTCCAGTCACGGTGCCTTACTGGCGTCTTTCCGGTTTCTATCTTTTCTACTTCGCGGCGCTCGGCGTATTTCTACCCTACTGGGCGTTGTACCTGCACTCGTTAGCTTTTTCGCCGCTTGAAATCGGCGAGTTGATGGCCACCGCCGCCATTACCAAGGTGATTGCGCCCAACGTCTGGGGCTGGCTGGCCGACTACACCGGCAAACGCATGCTGGTCGTGCGGGTGGGTTCCGCGTGCGCGGTATTGGCATTTAGCGGCGTGTTCGTGGCGCAGGGCTATTGGTGGATGTTGCTGGTGATGCTGGTGTACGGATTTTTCTTGAACGCCGCGTTGCCGCAGTTCGAAGCCACCACCCTGACCCATCTGGGCAACTCCTCGCATCGCTACAGCCAGATCCGGTTGTGGGGATCGGTGGGTTTCATCGTGTCGGTCGCGGCGCTTGGACCCGTGCTGCAACACTATGACGAGAGTGTGATCCCGCTGGTGACGATTCTGCTGATTGGCGGCGTCTTCGCGGCAAGTTTACGGGTACCGGAAAATATCACCTCCCGGGAGCCGCTGGTCCATGAACCCTTGCGCCTGTTACTGCGGCGCCGCGAAGTGCTGGCCCTGCTGGCGGTGTGTTTTCTGATGCAAGCCAGTCACGGACCGTACTACACGTTTTACACGCTTTATCTCGAAGAACATGCTTATTCGCGGACCTTGATCGGTCAGCTGTGGGCGTTGGGAGTCATCGCCGAAGTCGGATTATTTCTGGTGATGCACCGTCTCATTGCGCGGTTTGGTTTGCGCGCGCTGTTACTGATCAGCGCGGCATTGACGACGCTGCGCTGGATCGTCATCGGGCTGTATGTTGACAATTTAACCATTGTGGTGCTTGCCCAAACCTTGCACGCGGCCAGCTTCGCCATTTATCACGCGGTCGCCATTGAGCTTATTCACCGCTATTTCATCGGCAAACATCAGGGCAAAGGGCAGGCGCTATACAGCAGCCTGAGTTTCGGTCTGGGTGGAGCGGCGGGGAGTTTGTACGCGGGTTACCTGTGGGAGGGTGTGGGTGGCGCAGCGACGTTTGTGGGGGCCGGGATTTTTAGCGCGCTGGCCTGTGTCATCGCGTGGCGGTTCATTCCACGCAATAACGGTTAAACCGCCGGCGAGTGTTTTTCTTTCCGCAGCAAATCCAGCATGGCCTGCGCCGCGTTCGACGGGGTACGCGCGCGGTGGCGTACCGTTCCCAAGGTGCGATGCAAGGTTACGCCCTGCAATTTCAATACGCGCAGTTCCTTGCCGCGCAGCATCACCAGAGGCAACACGCTCCAGCCCAGCCCGATGCCAACCAGCATCTTGATGGTCTCAAGATAATTGGTCGACATGCGCGCCGGTACTCGCACGCCTAACGGCGCGAATGCACGCTCCAGGATTTCGCGCGTGTAGGTGCCCTGACCGGGCAGCACCGCCGGATACTGCGCCAGTGTTTCCGGCCGCACGCGCTGTGACTTGGCCAGCGCATGATGCGGCGCCACCACCACACCCAGCGGGTCTTCCCAGATTGGGCTCATGACAAGATTTTTTATCGGCGTAAGCGGGAGCGTGACGATGCCCAGTTCCAATTCGCCCTTGGCGACGGCGGCGCACGCCGCTTCCGAATCCATGAAACGCAAGTCGAGCTCGACCTCGGGATGCGCGCTGTGAAACGCGCGCAGCACTTGCGGCAGACGATGCAGTCCGATGTGATGGCTGGTGCCAATGCTCAACAAGCCGGAGACTTTTCCGGAAAGGTTGGCAAGCGCGCGGCGGCTGTCCGCCATTTCATCAAGAATGTGTTGGGCGCGCGGCAACAGGGCAATACCCGTTTCGGTAAGAGAAACTTGCTTGCCGACGCGGTCGAACAAGCGCGTCTTGAGTTCGGCTTCAAGCGCCGCGATCCGTTTGCTGACCGCCGGTTGCGTGATGTGCAGTTGCTGCGCCGCCTGCGAAAATGACTGGGTTTTGGCAACAGCGAGAAAGGCGCGGAGCGCGGCGGTGTCCATGCAGGCGTTGTGTGCGGATGCTGTGCTTAGAGCCGGAAATGGTAAGCAGCGTACAGTCCGAAATGCGTACCGCCCAGCGCGTCGCTGCCCGCTTTGGCCAACGACATGCGGATCAAGCCGCCGGCACTCACGACCGGGTTGAGCATGAAATCCAGTCCGCCTCCGAGCCACAAACCCAGTGCTCTATCGGAAGGCCGTGTCGATTCTCCTGTTACCAGATTTGTGAATTTGAGCGTGGCTGAAACATACAAAAGCCCGCCCTCGACAAATATTTTCGAAGCGCCTTCGGTTAAATTTTTGCGCACACCGCCGCTCAATTCCGTGGTTTTTCCGCTCAATCTGAGCGGCACGCCGAAGTTTGTGGTGTCGGTTCCCGCATCGCTCGAGCGCGATAAATTTCCTACCCACAGCACCGGCACGTCCGGCTGCTGGAAGGTCACGCCGACACCGAACTCCCTTTGCGAATCAGCGGCTCCCCAGTCACCCTGGTCCAGATATTTTTGACCGTACAACATGCTCACGCTGTATGCATCGCCCGCCGCCTCGGCGTTGTCATAAAATGCGATGCAGAGTATGGCCACAACATATGTTGTTACCTGCAAACCCCCGTTGTGCATCCCGTTCCTCCTCTTTTTGGTTGTCGCAAAACAGTCACTCAATTGTCATAACCCATTCACACCGGTGCTTTAACTTTCTGTCTATGCATCGGCCGGTATCAAACGGGTTATCGGTATATCGGCCGCATGATGTTCAACTCCATCTTAGGACCAAGCGAGCGTAACCACGGATATTTTAAGAGCGCAGTGTCAGGTGTCATCGAAATGAGAAAGGGGCGCTTTGAGCGAAGATATTAATTCCAGAAAATATGCATTCACGATTTTTCGGCGGCGATACCGAGGATGGTAGTTGAACCGATGATCGTCCCCGGCAACTAAGCCCATCCCCCCTTGCGCCTGAACGGCAATTTGCCGCTCAGGCGTTTTTTTATCTCCAAGGATGGAGTGTATGCCGCGAGAGCGCATGGATGCGCGAAGCGGCGAATCTCCAAGGATGGAGTGTATGCCGCGAGAGCGGTCGCTACGGCCATCCATGGCCTCACGCGAACCGCTCTTGCGCATCCTGCGCACGCGGCATTGGCATATCCATGTGCATCACTGGATGCGCGCAGCGGCGAATTATTATTCTCATTTAGAATACATAATATGAAAAACATGAATTTGAGTAATCAAAGTTCTCGCCGTAGCATGGCCGCTACTGATTCATTACGGGAACACGGCAATGGCAGGTAAAACGCTTTACGACAAGCTCTGGGATGCGCACCTGGTGCATGTGGATGCAGATGGCACGACATTGTTGTACATCGACCGGCATCTGGTGCACGAGGTGACTTCGCCGCAGGCTTTTGAAGGATTGCGCCTGGCCGGCCGCACGGTGTGGCGTGCGAACGCGAACCTCGCCACGGCCGATCACAACGTGCCGACCACGGACCGCAGCAAGGGCATCGCGGACCGCGTGTCGCGTGTGCAGGTTGAAACCCTGGATCAAAACTGCCGCGATTTCGGTATCGAAGAGTTCGATATGGCCGATCCGCGCCAGGGCATTGTGCATGTGATCGGGCCGGAGCAGGGTGCGACGCTGCCCGGCATGACGCTGGTGTGCGGCGATTCACATACCTCAACACATGGCGCCTTGGGTGCGCTGGCCTTCGGCATCGGCACTTCGGAAGTGGAGCATGTGCTTGCCACCCAGTGCCTGATCTCGAAAAAATCGAAGAACATGCTGGTGCGCGTCGACGGCGAATTGCCGTTGGGCGTCACTGCGAAAGATATTGTGCTGGCGATCATCGGCGAAATCGGCACGGCCGGCGGCACCGGCTATGCAATCGAATTCGGCGGCGAGGCGATCCGCGCGTTGTCCATCGAGGGACGCATGACGGTCTGCAACATGGCGATAGAAGCCGGCGCGCGCGCGGGCATGGTGGCGGTGGACGACAAGACCATCGATTATGTGCGCGGCCGGCCTTTTTCTCCCAAGGGTGCGATGTGGGATCAAGCCGTTGTCGACTGGCAGCGCCTGCACAGCGATGCCGATGCGCACTTCGACCGCGTGGTCGAGTTGCGCGCCGCTCAGATTCAACCGCAGGTGACCTGGGGCACGTCGCCGGAAATGGTGGTGGCCATCGGCGCCAAGGTGCCCGATCCCGACAATGAAACCGACGCGGTGAAGCGCGACGGCATGAAGTCCGCGCTTAAATACATGGGATTGACCGCGAACACGCCGATCACCTCGATTGCCATAGATAAGGTATTCATCGGTTCCTGCACCAATTCGCGCATCGAGGATTTGCGCGCGGCGGCGCAGGTGGCGCGAGGCAAACGCGTCGCCGCAAATGTCAAGCTCGCGATGGTGGTGCCGGGTTCGGGGCTGGTCAAGCGGCAGGCCGAGCAGGAGGGTTTGCACACGGTGTTTCTCGAGGCCGGTTTCGAATGGCGCGAACCGGGCTGCTCGATGTGTCTGGCGATGAACGCCGATCGCCTCGAACCGGGCGAACGTTGCGCGTCCACCTCGAACCGCAATTTCGAAGGCCGTCAGGGACGCGGCGGACGCACGCATCTGGTGAGCCCGGCGATGGCGGCGGCGGCGGCGATTGCCGGACATTTTGTCGATGTGCGTAAATTGAGTTGAGGAGCAAAGATCATGGATAAATTCGAAACGCTTACGGCCATCGCCGCGCCGCTGGACCGGCCGAATGTGGACACCGATGCGATCATCCCCAAACAGTTTTTGAAATCGATCAAGCGCAGCGGTTTCGGTCCCAATTTGTTCGACGAGTGGCGTTATCTGGATCACGGCGAGCCGGATTCAGATAACAGCAGGCGCCCCTTGAATCCCGACTTCGTACTCAATCAGGCGCGTTATCGCGGCGCAAAAATTTTGCTTGCGCGCGAAAATTTCGGCTGCGGCTCGAGCCGCGAACACGCGCCGTGGGCGTTGCTGGATTTCGGCTTTCGCGTCATCATTGCGCCCAGTTTCGCGGATATTTTTTACAATAACTGTTTCAAGAACGGCATTCTGCCCATCGTGCTGAACGCGGCGAGTGTGGAAAGTCTGTTCAAAGAAGTTACTGCGGCCCCGGGTTATCAATTGAGCGTGGATCTTCCGGCGCAAGTGGTCACGACTCCGCAGGGCGCGGCGTTCAAGTTTGAGGTCGATGCGTTTCGCAAACATTGCCTGATCAACGGCCTCGACGATATTGGCCTGACCTTGCAGCATGTCGATGCGATCCGCGCGTATGAGGCAAGGCGTAAACAGGAAACGCCATGGATGTTTGGTTAAGCGAACCGTTTTGGAATGTGAGCAACGATGACTAAAAAAATAGCAGTCTTTCCCGGTGACGGTATCGGCCACGAAGTGACCGCCGAAGCGGTGAAAGTATTGGAACGCCTGCGGCGTGATTTCGGCTTGAAAATAAGCATGGATACCGCGCCGGTCGGCGGCACCGCTTACGATGTGCATCATCACCCGTTGCCCGCTTCCACCCTCGCGCTGGCCAAACAGGCCGACGCGGTATTGCTGGGCGCCGTCGGCGGTTACAAGTGGGACACCTTGCCGCGCGAGCTGCGGCCGGAAAAAGCCTTGCTGGGCTTGCGTTCGGAATTGCAACTGTTTGCCAACCTGCGTCCGGCGATTTTGTATCCGCAACTGGCGGCGGCTTCGACGCTGCGCGCCGATATCGTTGCCGGACTTGACCTTTTAATAGTGCGCGAACTGACCGGTGATATTTATTTCGGCGAGCCGCGCGGCACACGCACTCTGGCCAACGGCGAGCGCGAAGGTTTCAACACCATGAAATACGCCGAACACGAGGTCGAGCGCGTGGCGCGTGTCGCGTTTATCGCGGCGCGCAAGCGCAACAGGAAAGTGTGCTCGGTCGATAAAGCCAATGTACTGGAGGCCTCCGGGTTGTGGCGCGAGGTGGTGATCCGCGTGGCGGAAGACTTCCCGGATGTCGAGCTCAGCCACATGTACGTGGACAACGCCGCGATGCAACTGGTGAAAGCGCCTAAACAGTTCGACGTGATCGTGACCGGCAATATTTTTGGCGACATTTTATCCGACGAAGCGTCCATGCTGACCGGCTCCATCGGCATGCTGCCGTCGGCTTCGCTGGACGCACAGAATAAGGGCATGTACGAACCGATCCATGGTTCGGCGCCGGACATCGCCGGCAAAAATATCGCTAATCCCATCGCCACGATTCTGTCGGTGGCGATGATGTTGCGTTACTCCTTGGCTGAACCCGCATTAGCGGAACGAATTGAGCGCGCCGTGTCTAACGTACTCGACCAGGGATTACGCACCGGCGATATTTATACGGACGGCATGACCAAGGTTGGCACTAAAGAGATGGGCGACGCGATTGTGGCGGCGTTAGCTTAAGCGCCGGGAAAGTTTTTATTTTTGCGAGGTCATGTAATGAAACGAGTCGGACTCATTGGTTGGCGCGGCATGGTCGGTTCGGTGCTGATGCAGCGCATGCAGGCGGAAAAGGATTTTGCATTGATCGAGCCGGTGTTTTTCACCACCTCGAATATCGGC
Organism: uncultured Gammaproteobacteria bacterium; assembly: GCA_964532385.1. GTDB lineage: Bacteria > Pseudomonadota > Gammaproteobacteria > SG8-11 > SG8-11 > UBA6921. The sequence continues at coordinate 20,539 of CAZHHW010000034.1, forward strand.
GGCAAGGGTCCGGCAATTGGTAAAGACGTGCCCCCACTAAAAGACGCTAACAGCGTTGATGAATTGAAGAAGCTGGATGTCGTCATCACCTGCCAGGGCGGCGATTACACCAGCGAGATTTTTCCAAAGCTGCGAGCGGCGGGCTGGAAAGGTTACTGGATCGATGCTGCTTCCACGCTGCGCATGAACGACGATGCGGTGATCATTCTGGATCCGGTCAATGTGAATGTGATTCGCGAATCCCTGCAGTCGGGCGTGAAAAACTACATCGGCGGTAATTGCACGGTGAGCCTGATGCTGATTGCGCTGAGCGGGCTGTTTCAGCGCGGCCATGTGGAATGGCTGACGGCGATGACTTATCAAGCCGCGTCCGGTGCAGGCGCCAACAACATGCGCGAGCTGCTTACGCAAATGGGCGTGGTGCACGGTGCGGTGCGTGGCTTGCTCGAAGATCCAGCGGCGGCGATTTTGGATATCGATCGCAACGTTGCTGAAACCATTCGCGGCAAAGATTATCCAACCAGTAATTTTGGCGTGCCGCTCGCGGGCAGCCTGATACCGTGGATCGATAAAGATCTGGGCAATGGTCAATCGAAAGAAGAATGGAAAGGCATGGCGGAGACCAATAAAATTCTCGGACGCAAAGCCAACCCGATTCCGGTGGACGGCTTGTGCGTGCGTGTCGGCGCGATGCGCTGTCACAGCCAGGCGTTGACCATCAAACTCAACCAGGACATTCCCCTGGATGAAATCACTTATATGTTGGCGAACGCCAACAGTTGGGTAAAAGTGGTGCCCAATCAGCGCGAGGCCAGCATGCGGGAGCTCACGCCGGCGGCAGTGACGGGAACGCTTACCGTGCCGGTGGGACGTTTGCGCAAACTGGCCATGGGCGGTCACTATCTCGCCGCGTTCACATGCGGAGACCAGTTATTATGGGGCGCGGCAGAACCGCTGCGTCGGATGTTGCACATCGTGCTGGATGAAGCAGCATAGATCTTGTGACTGTGCCATTTGCCATCGCGGCGCTGTGATGAGCTTGGCACGCGGATCACTTCATAGAAGCCGCGCGTTGGCCGATAGAGGGAGGCGTATCCAAACCACGTGCACTGCATGTGAAATTTAAGGCCGGTACGTTATAGTTAGGCGCAATAGCCTTCCTCGCGTGGCTTGTAGGAAGTCTCTTGAACGTGCCGCTTGGAATTTGTTGAAAGCAGGCCCTAAAGTTTAGCCCGTAGTAACCGTTGAAGTGTTTGAACTATGTCTACGCGCAGCAGGTGCTGTGCAATGACAATTCGTCGTAACGCAAAGCGTAGATTCGGGAGTCGCTATGTTCAAAAGACTGGCCTTTGGATTGGCCGTATTAATATGTTGGGTGCCGGTGCAGGTGTTCGCGCTTGGCCTGGGTAATATCGAAATGCGTTCGGCTTTAAACCAGCCGCTCGATGCGCGCATCGAATTGTTGCGCGCACGCGCAGGCGAGCTGAAGGATCTTTCGATTACACTGGCGTCGGCCGATACTTTTAAACGCGCCGGCATGGACCGCCCGGCATTCCTGACGCAACTGCGCTTCGAGGTCATTACCAACCCCAGCGGCACACCTTATATCCAGGTGAAATCCGGACAACCGATCACCGAACCGTTTTTAAATTTCCTGATTGAAGTGAACTGGCCCAATGGCCGGTTATTGCGTGAATTCACCGTGCTGGTCGATCCACCGGTACTCACGGACCGCTCGCCCGGCGCGGTGGAAGCCCCGGTAACTCAATCCGAAACCAGCAGCATCGACCGGACCGGTGATGTGAGTGCCGATGTAAATTCGCCGAGTGCCTCTGGCGCAATTGAAGTCCCTGTGCCGCCGCAACGTGCCAAACCGGTAACGCCCGAGCCTGCCCCCGTGGCCGAACCGCCTGTGGCGGCTGTTGAACAGCCGGAAAGCGAGCGCGCGATTGTGGAACCCGAACCTGTCGCGGCAGCGCCCACCCCGGTGCCCGAAGTTACCAAGTCAAAACCGCGCCCCCGTCCGACCCGTGTGGCTCCGCCCAAACGGGTGGAAGAAGACAAGCCGGCCGCTGTCGCAGGTGAGGGCAGCACAGCTTATGGTCCGGTGAAAGCCAATGACACATTGTGGAGCATTGCTGCGAAAGTGCGTCCCAACACCTCGGTCAGCGTGCCGCAGATGATGATTGCCATGTTGCAAAACAACCCGGAAGCCTTCATCGGCAACAATATTAACAATTTGAAGCAGGGCGCCGTATTGCGCTTGTCCGACATCAGTGCCGCGACCAGCATCAGCAAAGAAGAAGCGATGCGCATCACCGATCTGCAATGGGAACAATGGAAGTCAAGCCGCGGCACGACGGTGGGTTCAGCTCCGTCGCGCACCGGGCGTCCCAAGACGGTCGCTCCACCCACGGAAGCGCGCGTCAAGCTGGTATCGCCTTCTGTTTCCGGGGATGAAGCGGGTGGCCGCAATGCGCCCAAGGCCGCGGCTACAGGTGGCGCGCGTGATCCGGCGCGGGCAAAACGTGAACTTGCGATTGCACAGGAGTCGCTCGATGCCCAACGGCGTGAAACTCAGGACATGCGCGAGCGCGTCGCCGGGCTGGAAGAGCAGGTCAACACCATGCAGCGTCTGGTGCAGTTGAAAGACGACCAGTTGGCCGCGTTGCAAAATCAGGCCAAGAAGAAACCTGAAGCCGGTGCAAGCAAAACTGCGGAGCCTGAAGCGGGAGCTGTTACCGGTATCAAGGGCGACGCCGCCAAGCCGGTGGAAGGTGCGGAAACACCGCGTGCAACGGGATTGATGGCGGGCTTGATGAACGATCCCAAGCTGATCAGTCTGGCCGTGGTGGTGGGCGGTATTGTGGTACTGCTGGTGTGGCTGGTGGTACGCCGCCGTAAGATGCAACAGTTTCAGGAAAGCATTCTTACTTTGAATGATTCGGTGACTGAACCGGGGTTCGCCCAAAATAAGCCGGACAGCGAAGACGCTTCATTCATGAGCGACTTCGCTGTCAGTAGCATGGAAGGCATTCAAACTGAAGTCAGTGAAGTCGATCCGCTCTCCGAAGCGGATGTGTATCTGGCCTATGGCCGTTACAAGCAAGCGGAAGAGCTGGTCAGCCAAGCGATCGAGAAAAATCCGCAGCGCGCAGAATTGAAAATGAAGCTGCTGGAAATTCATTATGCAGCCAAAGACGCGGATGCATTTTCACTGCAAGCCGATCTGGTCCACGAGAATTTTTCCGCCAAGCATCCTGAAATGTGGTCGCGTGTGCTGGAAATGGGTCGCGAGCTGGCACCTGGAAATGCCTTGTTTGGCGGCTCGGGCGATACAACGCGCAGTGCCTCCGTCAATGCGGCCAAAGCCGCCGATGAATTTGATCTGGGCGATTTGAATTTAGATGCTCAGGATTCGAAAGATGACCTGTCGCTGGACTTTGATCTGTCAGGCACCGGCACCAGCAAGGCAAATTCCGGAACGAAGAATGCCGCCAAGGCCAGTCCCGCCAAAGACGCGGCGCTGGATTTTGATTTGGGTGATCTGCAACTGCATGACGAAAAAACCAGTGCGCCTGCCGCAAGTGGCGACGAGCATTCCTTGGATTTCGATCTCAGTGCATTTGACGAAGCCGAGAAAGCTTCTTCGGCGGCGAAACCGGCGAGTCGAGATGAAGGGCTGGATTT
>CAZHHW010000034.1:24328-29258 GCA_964532385.1 uncultured Gammaproteobacteria bacterium
GACGGCGGTATCGATGGCGAACTGGATGATGCGTTATTCGCGGATGTGGATGAGATCGGCACCAAGCTCGATCTGGCCAAAGCCTACATCGATATGGGCGATTCCGAAGGTGCGCGCAGTATCCTTGATGAGGTGATCGAGGAAGGCAATGACAATCAAAAGCAGGAAGCTCAGGTGCTGATGCGCCAGATTGCATAGACCCACAGTTCAATTCAGATTTAAAAAAAGCGGCTGAATTTCAGCCGCTTTTTTTATGCGTGCGTGAGGAGGCGGATTGCCCGGGGGGAATTAGTAGCGGAAACGCTCATGCGACCAGATCGGCTGTGAATCCGGCGGCAGCGCTGCCAGTTTACCAAGTTCATTCCAGCCACTGGCCGGGTCGTGAAAATCCGAACCCACCGAGGCAAGTAAGCCGAAACGCTGTGCAAGCGCCGCGCTGCTGTGCACGGCGTCCTGGCCGCTGCCGCCGCACACCACTTCAATACCCGCACCGCCATGCGCGGAGAACTGTTCCACCAGCCGCCGCCGGGTGGTGGCCGACATTTCATAACGTTGCGGATGTGCAATCACCGCAACACCGCCGGCGGCATTGATCCAGTCCACCGTCGCATCCAGTTCCGCCCATTGAGTCGAGACGTAACCCGGCTTGCCGGCGCGTAAATAACGTTCGAAAATTTTTGGCAAGGTCGGAGCAATGCCGGCCTCGACCATATGCAACGCGAAATGGCGGCGTGTGACCAGGCCATTGGGTGCATGTTTGAGTGCACCCGCCAGGGCGTCGCGCACGCCGTGTTTTTCCAGGCGTTGTGCCATCTGCTGCGCGCGCTGTTCGCGGATGGCTTGCAACTGCGCCAGACCTTGCAACAAAGTTGCATTTGCGCGATCGACGCATAAGCCCAGGATATGCACCAGATGTTTTTCCCAGGTGACGGAGATTTCAACGCCGGGAATTAATGTCATGCCATGCTCCCGCGCTGCATCGCACGCGCTATCCAAACCCGCGATGCTGTCATGGTCGGTGAGGGCCAGCACGTCCACGCCGCGCAGTTTAGCGCGTGCAACCACGGCGTGCGGCGGCAATACACCATCGGAAAAATCGGAATGCGAATGCAAATCGTAGCGGGTCATGGTCAGTCGCGAAAGTTGTTGAACTGCAAAGGCAGATCGAATTTTGTACGGCGCAGCAGCGCGATGACGTCTTGCAGGTCGTCGCGTTTTTTTCCGGTGATGCGCACTTGTTCACCCTGGATCGATGCCTGGACCTTGAGCTTGCTGTCCTTGATGGCCTGCACGACCTTCTTAGCCAGCGGGGCGTCGAGACCTTGCCGCAGCGTCACGAGCTGGCGCGCTTCTTTACCAGCGATTTGCGGCGGATCGATTTTCAGGCAGGCGATGTCGATGCCGCGTTTGGAAAGCTTGATCTGCACTACATCGAGCATCTGTTTAAGCTGGAATTCGGCTTGCGCAGTCATGGTGATCACGGATTCGCTGAGTTCAAAATTCGCACCGCTGCCTTTAAAGTCAAAACGCGTACCCACCTCGCGGTTGGCCTGATCCACCGCATTGGCGGCTTCGTGTTGATCGATTTCAGATACGACATCAAATGATGGCATAGACTCCTCCCTTTAAGTTCGATGCTGCGAGTGCGATGTTTCGTCGAGAAACACGAAGTCGTGCGTCAGGCAGCGCCTGAGGCGTGCAATCAGATCAGCGCGGTGCGTGGCAGTATACGGTGTCGCGGGCCGTTGTCCCCACACCGGTTTAGGCCAGGCGGGATCGTTTAAGTAACGCACGATATGGTGCAGATGCAGTTGCGGCGTGATGTTTCCCAGCGCGGCAATATTCATTTTATCGGCTTTGAATTCCACGGCGAGCTGTTGTGCCAGGTAGCACGATTCACGCAGTAATTGTTGTTGGTCGATAATGCCGAGTTGGTAGATTTCACGTACGTCTGCGCGCTCCGGCACGAGAATGAACCACGGGAAATTCGCATCGTTCATCACCAGAACGCGGCACAGTGGAAATTTGCCGATGGCAAAACCATCGCGGCGCAAATCGGGGTGCAGTTCAAACATGCTCGACGCGGTTCCAGGAGTTTTCATTGCGCGCGACCTCGTATTTCGCCCAGCGCGCGAATTCGGTACGGGAACAGGTTCCGGAGCCGCGGCGCCCGTTGCCGGCGACCACACGATAAATCACTTTGTCCTTGTCGGGGTCGGTCACTCCTGATGATTCATCCACGACATGCCGTACCGACCAGTGTTCACCATAGCGCCCATTGCTGTAGTAATGATCAAGCCGAATGTCGTCCGGTTGCAGATGTGCATCGCGGGCATGTTGCAAAGCCAGGGTATAGATCTCGGTCAGATCCTGCGCGCTCACATCGATGAACGATTCCATGCGCCGCAGCGCGAACGACAGGTCTTCGGTTGAAATTCCAAGGTCCATGGGTTCTGCGGATGGCGTCTGGTCATCCTGGGTGCGGCGGGGATGGATGAGCGCAGCGGGATAGCGGCGCCAAGGAAAAAAATAATTGAAACCAATTGCAATAAAGAGCATGCAGAGAACATTGAGCAACACGGGTGTCAGGACAAATTGATAGCCAAGTTGATGCCCCGCTGCGCTGGTTGCAGCGGCCAATGCGGTAGCACCGCCGGGCGGATGCAGGCAGCGCAAGTAGTACATGACAACAATGGCCATTGCCACTGCAGCCGCAGCGGCAATCATTGCCTGTGGAATTTGCTGATAACAAGTGATGCCGATGGTCGCCGCAATCACGTGTCCGCCCACTACCGGCCAGGGTTGCGACAGCGGACTGTGCGGCAATGCAAACAGCAACACCGCCGACGCGCCCATCGACGCAATCAGCACGCCCGCATCATCCGAGCCGAGTGCGGTTGAGCTGATCCAAAACACTGCGCCGATAGCCAATAATGAACCTGCCCCCGACAATAATTTTTCAAGGTGGCCGGAGGGTAGAATTTCCCAGCCGGATCCAAATATTTCGATTATTCGACGTAAGGTAATCATCTCCTTATTGTAAAGGTTTAAGCGGCGAATATCGAAACTAGAAAACCTCCTTAATATGTATTACAGCCGAGTTCCCGGCAATTTGGACTGTGTCTACTTAGTCTACTTAGAAGGGAGCAGAGCTTGAGTGAATCACCTGTGCCAGGACATAACAAAATACTTGAAGTGAGGTAAGTCCCGGTTCAGAGTATGTTTCCATTCTTGAAAAACTCTTAAAATGAGCCCCACTCAATATATATGGGTCATGTGTAACTTTGTTACCGTTGATGCCATTTGCTTTCGGTTACAAGCCTAACGTCATTTTGTGTTGATTGCGGATACCTACCTTCCGGGCAGTGTAAGAAACGCATACTCCACACTAACCATTATTAAAATGTCGGGTTGAGGTCACACGAGTGAATAACATTATCTCTTTGAAATGGACGAAATCGTTTCCCGAACTGGCATCTATAAGTGATCCGGTTTGGCAACGGACAATGCGCTCGGCACGCATTATAAATTTTAAATCCGGGGAGGATTTAAGTTGTACTCGCGATTTATTGTTCAACTTAGATGGCAACATCAGGGTGCGGGTTGCAGCGCACAGTGGCCATGAAATGACGATGTGCAAGGTACCCGCCGGGCGTTTGTGTTGGCTAAACTTTTCGAGTTTGTTTGGCTTGTCGGCACCGCACGGATTAACGGCCACGGCGGAAACCACTGTATGCGCCGCCCTATTGAACCGGTATCAGGTGGATGATGCGATGAGTTCCTGCAAATTTCGAAATTTCGTATTACGTGAATTGTGCAGAGGATTAACCGAGCTCAGCGTATTGCTGGAAGATGTGGCCTTCGGGCAAGTAGATCGTCGCATTGCGCAATGCCTTCTTGATAATGCAAAGACCGGGCCTCGCATTGCCATGACGCATAGCTATATAGCATTGGATATTGGCACTGCGCGTGAAGTCGTAAGTAGACAATTGAAAGATTTCGAACGGCAAGGCTGGGTCACGCTGAATCGTGGACACATCATTATTAATGAGGAAAAATCGCTACGAAATCTCATTAATACAAAAATTTAAGCGAATTTTAATTTTTAATAAAATTATTTTAATGTGTGATAAAAGTTACTGAGTGCCATGATTAGACATTGTGTAATTCCGCTCCTCATGGGTCAACGTTGACATTAATGGAGGAAGTAAAATGACGCATAACTTCTATCATCGTAACAAACCTAAGGTGGTCAATGTCGCCGGCCGCACAGGGTGGTTCATTTTAACGGCATTATTGATCTTACCGCTGTACGCGGATCTTGACAGAACTCTCGGTTGGGCCGTGTTGTTCCCATTGATATCTATATTTACCGCGCTCGCCGGAATCACCGGAGTTGATCATCCATTTGATATGCTCAAGAAGTATCACGCGTCTGAAACGCAATCATTACAGCATGCGAAGTTTGCGGATACACATTGATATAGGATTACCGATCCCCCCCGTGGCCCGTGTATCGATACAACACGGGCCACCCCTTTAGGCCGCAACTTGCGGCCTTTTTTATTCGCGCCACTATTAAATGTCAAAACATGGCGAATCTAAGCTGTGAATTTACACGAACTACTGTTTGCCAGGAACAATGGGTTGCACCGGAAGGTTGAGGTGTGCTGTCGGCATGCACTGGCAGTGTGAGGTGCAACACCAGCGTGACGGGAGCTGAATTACGGTTGACGAAAAGTGATTTTTACGGACGACTAGGCAAACAATGCTCCAATCGAGATCCATCTTGGTATTGGGAAAACAGCCAGGTTTGCGTAGTTGTATTATTTTTATTTTGTATCCCAAACCTAACGCAAACCCGACCCCACTCCCTTACTGAATCTGACCTTCTTCGCTGTCTTTATCGCCCTTGTTATCCACCCAACTG
>CAZHHW010000035.1:0-28927 GCA_964532385.1 uncultured Gammaproteobacteria bacterium
TCCCTGAAGGGCCCTCGAAGACTACGAGGTTGATAGGCTGGGTGTGGAAGCGCAGTAATGCGTGAAGCTAACCAGTACTAATTGCCCGTGCGGCTTGACCATATAACACCCAAGCAGTTTAGCGGGTGAATCTGTAGCAAATGCGAACACCACTAGCCTTGATCAACTTCCCGAATTCGGTCTATTGCGTCTAGTAATCATCGCAGTAGACGGTACCAGTTTGCCTGGCGGCCTTAGCGAACGTGAACCACCCGATCCCATTCCGAACTCGGAAGTGAAACCGTTCAGCGCCAATGATAGTGCGGGTTTGCCCACGCGAAAGTAGGACACTGCCAGGCAATTAATTTGAAAACCCCTAACTTTATAAAGTTAGGGGTTTTTTTTTGAGAAGATGAGTTGAACTACACAACTGTACGGAATGATTTTTTCAAGCTTAAGAGTTAAATGATTTAGAAGGAGCCTTCCTCATGCATAGCAAGCAAGAACACCACAAATAAGCCAGCTGAAATTACAATTGCAGTAAGCATAATTCCCACCTCGAGATTTATGTGTAATTGGTTGAATAATAATCGACACTCTATGTGCACATTTTATGTAAAACAAATTGAATATTTTATTGCTTGCTGAGTGAGGCCAAGTTTAATTAATGAACGCCACTACACATCCTTGGGCGCATTACATTTCGATGAGAAAAGTAATAAATCAAGGCAATCCATTAGTCTGAAAAATTCTTACGCCTCAGTAGTCTTGTATTGCTGTGCAAAAGGGGCGCCAAAGTCTGGAGCTAATTATTTTTTAGTGTCTTTGCCAGACAACATGTCGTAGTACGCCTTGGCTCCCCCCTTCATGAAATAATAATTTTTTACTCCTGCGTCGACCAAATGATATTGGAGCCACTGTACTTGATGACCCGCTTCATCATATATAAGCAACGTCTTGTCTTCGCGTTTAGCTTTCTGCAACATTTTGTCCAATTTATCAGCTTGATCAAGCGCAATCCGACGTTCAATCCCGGGGAAAAAGCCCACAGCTTCACGTTGAAAACGATCACGCACATCCAGAACAATGGTTCCATCACCAATTTGTGCACCGAATTCATTAGGCCCTAGTAGGTGTGAACTAAATGCATCTTTTTCAATAATATCTGATGGATTAATTGGGCTGCGGCCTAGTAATACTGACTGATCTGGATGTGCATTTGCCCAAGCAAAAATCCCTGCATCGAAGGCAAATGTATTGTCGATTTTCAAAAATAATGCGCGTCGTACGGCTTGATAAGATTTATGGCAAGTCACCCCGTTGCAATAAAATACTAAGGGTTTATCCGAGGAGCCACGCAATGTGCGAAGCTTTCCATCAAAATCCTTATCCGTTATCGAAAGATTAACAGCTCCCTTAATGCGGAGCGTGTCAAATTCATATTGCGAACGGACATCAACAATACTGATCTTCCCTAATTTCTGAAATACCTCGTTGAGCTCGTAGGTTGGTACTTCCGGGTACAAATCACGCCCAGGAAATTTTGTGTTAGCTTCGGCGCCGTATATCTGATTTGAAATTAGGCTTGCTATTGCACATAGCAGGAACAATATTTTCTTGTGCATATTACACTCCAGCTTAAAAAACTGTTGATACACGACCCCATCCAGTGGGGGTTTTCCTAGAGGCAGCCATCGGCGAAACGATGCGCAATAACAGTATTAATAACGGCAAGAAACCATGAGCCTTTAGACATCTCGCTGTAATTATATTTCTTGAGATTACAAAGTTCCAAAACCATACAACAGGCTCTTGCCGCGGTCTACCAAGTGTTGCGATTCAAATGTCCCATTTAACACGCGTAGGTTTATCCGGGTCGTGCGTTTGACATCAATTGCCGTAAGATATTCGTAGTGCCCTCTCTTTATTTTAAATGCAATACATGCACAATACGTTTCTGAATATGAGAGTGGTGTAATGTGTATCGCCTTGGCGCTTTAATATATGCTGAGCGATACAGTTAGTTACGTAACCATTTTTATATTTCATTGTGGCAATTTTTTGCGACGGTAAGGCAATCAACATTCAGGGGTGTTATGTCACTACTTAGCGATGCTCAATTGTTGCGGTACAGCCGTCATATCCTGTTGCCTCAATTCGATATTCAAGGGCAGGAACGTGTTAGCCAGGCGACCGTCTTGATCGTGGGAGTGGGAGGGCTGGGGTCGCCTGTCGCACTGTATCTTGCAGCCGCTGGAGTGGGTCATTTAGTACTGGTCGATCATGATCAAGTAGAGATCACTAATTTACAGCGCCAAATTATGTATACGACTGATGATGTAGAGAACACTAAAGTTAAAGTTGCAGCAGCTCATTTACAGAAGCTTAATCCGGAGGTACGCATCACTCCACTTGCTGAACATCTAGAGGGGGATGCGATGCGGATGCAAGTCGCACAAGCAGATATCGTCGTCGATGCCAGTGATAACTTTCCTACACGCTTTGCCCTTAACGCTGCCTGTGTACGTTATTCCAAGCCATTAATATCAGGTGCGGCCATCCGCATGGAAGCGCAAATTTCGGTATTCATGAACAATCAAGAAAACAGTCCATGCTACCGTTGTTTATACAAAGATGAGGCTGGCCCTGCTGATGCGTGTTCACAGTCGGGAGTGCTGGGTCCATTGGTCGGTATTATCGGCAGCATGCAAGCACTGGAAACGCTAAAAATATTGTCTGGTATTGGCACTAGCTTAAGTGGGCGTTTGTTGTTACTTGATGCGCAACACTTGGAGTGGCGTACTCTTCATTTGCGTCGCGATCCGGAATGCCCTGTTTGTGCTCCAAAAACAAAGTGACGCGGTTCTCAATCTTCTCGCCCTACTGCAGTATCAGCGTTAAAGAAGTTCTCAGCGAATCCGCTAAGTAAATTACATACGGAACGTATACTGTTTCCGATTCCAAGGGTCCATATCACTTAGTTTATTTCTAAGGGGGTTTCATGTTGTCTTTTTCAATTGATTCGCGTCGTACTTGGCTTTATGCCATGTGTGTGATGTTGTTGTCGGCAACACAGGTGCGAGCCGAAGATGATGAAGATGTAATCTCGGGGGCCGGAGCGCATTTTCCATGGGTGATTTTCGATTCGGTTAAAGACGATCTGCAAAAAATTGTCTCGAAAAAAATTGTACTGTACGGGAAAAATTCCATGCTGGGCCAAGGCTGTAACGCCGCCGTCAAAATGGCCAAGCAAAATACCAAACAGCACGAAACCTTCGGTTTTGTGTGCTGCCAGATTGGAGACGAAGAGATTAAACGTGAAGGGCTGACGGTCTATCCCTTGGCACTCGAACCACTCGCCGTCGTAGTCAATAAAGCTAACCCTATTGCTAATCTAACGGCGGAGCATGTGCGGAAAATTTTTAATGGTGAAATCAAAAACTGGAAAGATGTGGGAGGGGAGGATCGTCCGGTGGTAGTTATTACCCGGTTGCATTGTAAGGAGCGTATAACTGATTGGAAGAAGATTTTGCCCACGGACAAACAATTCACCCAGGAGCGGGTCGATGTATCGTCGGACGACGATTTGGTCAAACGCGTAAGCGATTTTGCCGGTGGAATTGGCTATAGCGGAACAACCTGGGCACGCGATCCGAGTCTGTCGATTAAACAAGTTTCTGTCGACGGCATAGCCCCAACAGCGGCCGCTTTAAAAACAAAAGCCTATCCGTACTATCGAAACTTGTCTGCGGTTACCAATACGACGCCATCGAAAGACGTTCTTAACTTGATACGGGAAGTTCAATCCGGAAAGGCGTTTCGCGCTTCGGCAAAGCAATATGAATTGCTACCGGTGCACACGGTAGAGTAATAAGTTTTTTACCCGCCATGGGAGCCCAGACCTATCGTTCACGACTGATTTTATACAGCAGCGTCCTGATGATATTTTTAATTGGAACGCTGGTTTATTCCTATTCCTACACGCGTTCCATCATTCTGGAAGAATCGGAACGCAACCTCACTCACACAGTTCGGCTATTGCAAAGTCAGATCGAAGGCGAACGCAATGAGTTGCTGCGTTACGCCGGTATCGTCAGTGACGATTTACGTATTCAGGAGTACATGTTTGTTGTCGTGCGTGTTGGCAGTGACAATGAACCGCTACTGAAATTGTATGAACGGCTGTTTGGTTGGTTGCCGATCGACCGCCGCGTAATCGTCGGCGAAAAAGGCGATATTCTGATCGGTGCTCAATATCAAGACTTGGCATCCTGGGTCAGCAGGCATCGTGATCGCGTTTCCGAAAAAGTATTTTACTTCGAAGGGGAGCGTGGTTTGGAACTGGTGGCGGTTGCACCGATTATCTATCAAGGCGAGCAGTTAGGCTTGATGGCTGTAAGCCGTACGTTGAACCGTGCGTGGTTGCAGCAAAAACGTCAGAACAGCGGCGGGCACGTATTTATTGAAAAAGACGGCAAAATAACGATTAGCACGATGAGTGAAAGCTCACGCAGCGACTTTGAAATCAATGATGGGCGCCTGCATTTGGGTGAGGATACCTACCGGGTTAATCAGATGGAGTTGCCAGGATTAGACGAGTCTATGCCGCACATGTGGTATGGCGTATCTGAAACTGCCATTGTCCAAACACTGCATAAACATGGGCAATTTACTTTGATGCTGGTGGTGGTCGGAGGTCTTGCCATCTTCGCGGTTGGGTTGATGATTTTCAGAAATTTCAACCGACCCTTATCGCGCTTGATCACGCTAACCGAAGAAATTACCGAAGGGCGTTTACCGGTGATGGTGAAAGCAGAGGCGCAAAACGAGATCGATGTGCTGGCAAACAAGTTCGCCGACATGCTGCAGGCCTTGCGCGAGAAACAAACCGAGATTGACCGGGTTCACAAGCAACTGGAGAAATCGGCGATTACGGATACGTTGACCGGTCTTTATAATCGCCGGCATTTACAGGAAATTTTTCCAAAGCTGCGTAGCCAGGCACAGCGCGACTGGCGTTGTCTTTCAATCATTCTATGCGATCTCGACTTTTTCAAACGTATCAATGATCAGTACGGACATCTTGCCGGCGATCACTGTCTGGTGCATTTCTCTAAATTGCTCAAACAGCATTCACGCTCGAATGATTTTCTATATCGCATCGGTGGCGAAGAATTCGTAATCCTGAGTATTTGTAAAGACACGGACGGCAGTGTGGCAATCGCTGATAAATTACGCCAGGCGTGTGCCGATAGTCCGGTCATTTACCGTGGCAAAAACATTCCGCTTACCGTAAGTGCCGGGGTGAGCTTTTCAACGCCTGATGATCCTCATGAAACTGCATTGCAACGTCTGTTGTCGCGCGCTGACAAGGCCTTGTATCAAGCCAAAGCCGAAGGCCGCAACCGGGTGTGTGTGTACCAACCCTCAGCCGAAGCCGAAACACCGTCGGCGCAACAAGCTTAGCGCCGACGGAGTGCTATCGGCGTAATCCGATTTCGCGTCTCCTGCCCGAAGGCGCCAGGATTTATCTTTTTGAAATTGGCAATCTACTTGTTGCGGGATGTTAGTTGATACGTGGTGAATCAGTGAACGTGGGGACTGGCGGTTCGGCATCATCTCTTTTCGGATCTTTCAATGATGGCGCGTGTTCACCGGCTTCGCTATGTGCGGGTGCGAGACTGTCTGTAGGCATCGGAGCATTGTGTGCCGGTGCTGGGGATTCCTGAAGAAGTGCTGCGGGTTTGGACTCAGATAGCGGAGCCTCCTGAAGGGGGGCAGGTTCCGACTTGGTCGCACCCGGCTTAACCGCGTCCTGCGGTGCAACTACAGTGGTAGCACCAAGCGGTTTTTCTACGGGCATCGCTTTACTCGGAGGCAGTTTGGCGGCTTCCGTTTTTGGTTTCGCGGCGGCTGGATCAGTAACTGCGGCCGGTAATAAACGTGTAATCGCCCCATTGCTGCCAGTGCTCGATGACGGTGATTTGGTTCCCGGGGTAAATTCCTTTACGGGCGGCTTGACGGCAGCAGGCGCTGGAGTTTCCGATGCATCAGTAGGTGCGCCGGGGAGAACGGCATTGGGTGTAACAGGAATGACGGTCGTCACCTTGGGTTGCGGATTACTTGTTTTATGCAACATCACATAAGCGCTGATGCCCCCAGCCACGACCACCGCCGAGACTAGCGCAATCAATCCTATACGCTGGGACTTGCGATCAGAAACATCAACATGCCGCTGTACAGTGGGTGCCGATTCACGCGCTGTGAATACGGAACGCTTTGCTTCCTGGGATTTAATTTCACCGGAAGACAGGGCCTTCGCGTTTGAATCATGGCGTTTGGCTGTGGCGGCCGCGCTTGCAGTTGCGCGCTGCCCCTTCTCGTTGTCGAGAAATTTTTCTGCTTCCGAATCCTCGCGTAGACCGATCGTGGTTTCCCACAGAATGGAATCCGAGATCCAGCCTGATTTGCGTACTTTGCCCACGTCATTCGGTGCGGCCTGATCAGGCTTGAACACTGGAAGTTTTTGAGTTTTTTGGTGCATGTCGTACACATTTTGCACAATGCCGGATTCAACATTACTATTCTTTTCCGCGGCCTGATGTATTTGCTGATTGCGCGTGACAGCCGCGTGTTTTTTGGCTTCGAGTTTCTTTTGTAATTGCGCCAGCTCGCGTTCCAGGTCATCAAGATCGTTTTCGACCGCCGGCGTACTCGCTACTGCTGGTTTTTCCATGGGTTTGGATTGCGCGCGCGCCTGCGCTGTTTGCATTTCCAGTTCGAGACGGCGCCGAGCAGCATCCGCAAGCTGGGATTTTTTCCGCGCTTCATCCGCATTGGCGCGTGCGGAGTCTGCTTCTTTTTTCAGACGTGTCATTTCCACTTCAGCTTTTTTGCGAATGTCTTCCGTCAGACGTTCACGGCGTTCGCTTTCACTTTGCGCCTTAGCGCGCGCCGCTTCGGCCTCCGCCACTTTGCGAGCTTCTTGCTCGGCGCGCTTGCGCGATAATTCTGCTGCTTCACGTAGATGCTGAGCCTGTTCTTCAGCTTCAAAGCGCATTAATTCTGCGGCTTCAATTTTTCGTTGAACCTCCTTGAGCAGAGACGCTTGCAAGGTTTCAGCTTCGCTTGCGCGCCGCAACGACTCTTCCGCGTGGCGCTGCGCCGCGTCTGCTTCGGCCTGCAGGCGTGCGATCTCGCGTTCAGCAAGCTGTAATGCTTCTTCGGCGGTACGATTGTGTTCCACTACGCGCTCCAATTCATTTTTCACAGCCTCAATTTCGGCTGCCGTGGTTGCGACGCGCGCCTGCAATTGCATATTTTCATATTGCAGTTTTTCCATTCCACGCGTGTGCGTGCGGCTTAATTTTTCCAACTCCTTTTGTGCCGAGTCGACGGCGGTATCACGCGTGGCAAGATTCGCTGAGTGTTCATCCACCTGTGCTTGTAACACACGGGCACGTTCTTGATATTCCGTCAGCGCTCGCTCCGCCTTTGCACCCTTCGCCTCAAGTTCGATAATGCGCTCCAGCATCCGTGCACGCTCTGCGGCAAGCTGAACACTTAGCTGCTCGGCTTTGGCACGATACGCCGCGTCCGAATTAGCATTTGCCGGCGCTGGCTGAACGATATTACCGACAGTGTCGGCATCTTGGGGCGGTGGCTTTAACGGACGGGTTGTTTCGCTGTATGGGTGAACTGCCGACGCGGGGAGCACTGAAGAGCCAGATATCGAATGAGCAGGTGTTCCGCCGGTAGTACCCATCGCGCTTGTTGGAACATCGCGCAAGCCGTCGCTAAGCACATAAGCTGAAAAACCCATTTGACGCAGCAAAAAGCCGGCGGCTGCAGCGCGATTGCCGTTGTCGCAAAATGCGATGTATTTCCCATAAGTGTTTAATTCTTTTACGTTGGCACGTAATGCCGGCAGAGGGAGATTGATGCTGCCGATAATAGTTTTAGCGTTATGTTCGGCATGGCTGCGTGTGTCAAGCCAAATTGCGCCTGCTTGCACCATGTGTTGTGCTTGCGCATACGATACGTAATGCAACGCAGGGTCGGCGATGAGTTGGGTAAAGTCGGCTTTCGAAAGCAGCATCAAGCGGCCATCGGTGAGCATGGTGATGTTCGCGTTGCGGGGCTGCTCGGCAAGCAGCGCTTCTTCACCGAAACCGATGCCGGCGGATAATTCCGCGATGCGCAGAGCGGTTTTATCCGCTGCGGACTGCTTGGTCACCACGCAACGGCCTTCTTTGACGACATAGTAATGTTGAGAATCCGTATCGGTTTGGCGGATGACAGTCTCGCCTGCCCTCACTAGAACTTCCTGCATGCGGCGCATGAGATGTTCGATGTTTTTGATGGGGATGTTCATTGCCGATAGCGACTGCAGGAAGCGCGTCAGCCAGTCAGACTCATCTTGCGCGCGAATCTCATTGACTTCGTAAGTCTGATGGCGGTCGTAGTTGACCAGAATATCGAGTAGCCCAGTATCGATAATCAGCAGACGGGAGTTGATTTTGATGGTTGCCGTGGCGGGACGCGGGCGCGCGTCGAGCAAAGGATGCAACGCCGCCGGAGTGTTCGCCTTGATCGACACGGTTTGGCTGTCGGCGAGTTGCACCTCTAATTCACCAGACAGCAGAAAATAGGTTTTGTTATCGGTATCGCCGCGTTTGAATAATATGCGAGTGGCGCTGACGTGCTCGATCTCGGCTTTTTCCGCGAGCTCGCGCAGGCGGTCGGCGCCCAGCGCATTGAGCGGTACGAGGGTTTTTAAAAGTTTCTCATCGATGGTTTTTTTAACCAGCTTTTTTGCGACGCTCATGATTTTTTCCTGACATTCCAGCCACGCTGCATGTCAGCTCGTTGCTGATGTCATATCCGCACGAGCCAACGCCTCACTTTATAGTATCGGCGGGAGTAGGAAAAACCGCCGTGAAGCGATTCACGCGCAAGGTGTTACCGCCTGCGCTATTTGACGAACGAATGAACTACAAAGGTGCCAGAGTGTGACGCGTTGGTTAATCGGCGAGAGCAGGCCACAAGGCTTTTTGTTCAAACGCGGTACGCTGGGAATTACGCGAGTGGAACCAAGGCAATACCTCGTCGGCCTGTAGCGCCGCATTGATTAAAAATCCCTGCGCCTGATCGCAACCGCGTGAGCGCAGGAAATACAGTTGCTCTTCGGTCTCGACACCTTCCGCCATGACGCGCAGGCGCAATGTTTTAGCGAGCGCGATAATCGCTTCGGCAATGGCGGCGTCGTCCGGGTCGGTGGAGATATCGCGCACAAACGATTGATCGATTTTGAGGCTGTTGAGCGGAAAGCGTTTCAGATAACTTAACGACGAATAACCCGTACCGAAATCGTCCATGGCCAGTTGCACATTCAAGTCATGCAGCCGGTTCAAAGTAATGATCGCCGACTGGATATTGTCGAGCAGGAAATTTTCGGTGATTTCCAGTTCCAGTAAATGCGGGCTCAAACCCGATTCACGCAGGGCGCGCGCGACGCTTTCGACCAGGTTTTCCTGACGAAACTGGCGTCCCGACAAATTGACAGCGACGCGTACCGGCGGCAAGCCGGTGCGTTGCCACTCCGCCGCCTGGGCGCAAACATGATGCAGCACCCATTCACCGATGACCACAATCAAACCGTTGTCTTCGGCCAAGCGCAAAAATTGGTTGGGATAAAGCAGGCCCAGATCAGGATGGCGCCAGCGCAATAAGGCTTCGAAGCCGGTCAGTTCACGGCTGTGCACATCGATTTGCGGCTGGTAATACACTTCGAATTCGTTACGCTCCAGCGCGTGACGCATGCTGCTTTCCATGATCAACTGCTCGACCGCTTTGGCATTCATGTCGGCGGTGTAGAAGCGATAACCATTGCGCCCTTGTTCCTTGGCGCGATACATCGCGGTGTCGGCGTTTTTCAGTAAGTCATCGCTGTTGTCGCCGTCCAGCGGGTAAATCGCGATGCCCATGCTGGTGGTCACGAACACTTCGTGGCCGTCGAGATAGAACGGCTGGCCCATGACTTCCAGTATTTTGCGCGCCACGATCGTGGCATCTTCATTGAAGGTAATGCCTTCGAGGATGACGATAAACTCGTCGCCGCCCAAACGCGCGACGGTGTCTTCTTCGCGGGCGTTTTTTTGCAGGCGTTCGGCAACGGATTTGAGCAGTTCATCGCCGGCGTAATGTCCCAAACTATCATTTATGGTTTTAAAACGATCCAGGTCAAGGAAGAGCAATGCCACCAGTTTTTTACTGCGATGCGCCTTTGCCAGCGCATGCGCCAGGCGGTCGTGAAACAGCGCACGATTGGGCAGGCTGGTCAGGGTATCGAAATTAGCGAGTTGCATCAGCCGCAGCTCGGCGCGCTTACGTTCGGTGATGTCCGCCGCAACGCCGATCAAGCCCATCACTTCGCCCTGTTCGTCCAGCAGCCGCGAGTAGGCACACTCGAAAACGATCCCGTTAATTTCGAGCGTCGGGCGTAAATCTTCACCGGCCAGCAAGCGTAAGAAATCGTCCTGAAAATGCGGGGTATGCTCGAACAGTTCGAACACCGACAAGCCGACCAGGCCACCGGGTTCAATTCCCACGGGTTTTAAACCCTGGCCTTCCGAAAAAATAAACACACCATTCGCGTCCACCGCGAACAGCACGACCGGCGCATTCGTAACGATCCAGCGCAGGCGTTGCTCATTGGCGCGTATAAATTCATCAGCAGAGGTACGCAGTGCAAGCTGTTCTTGCAAATACTTATTGAGCTGAAGCAGCTGGTTAATATATTCCGGGGGCGATTCCACATACGTGGCTTCATCGGGTAACACGCCGGGAAAATTGTCACGCGAAGCATCGAGTCTCACGAGCATTAACCTGAAGGGCTGGGGTTGGAAAGAGTAGGCACGATACGCCAGATTTTCTGGGTTGTGAAGCCGCCTCCGTAGGATGCAAGAGCGGTGCGGATGCATACCGAGGTAGCGAAACGCCACCGCTCAATGGCCCATCATGTGCATAGGCTTAGGCATGATAAGGGGACGAATTAAAATTCTGCCGCCATGAATCAACTTGACCCTTCACCGCCCCCTCTGGCGCCGGCTGTAACACACTTGTGCACCGCATCAGGGGCCGCGCTGATTGCGCTTGGCGCAACCGTTATTGCGGGTTGGTGGCTGCAACAGCCAGCGATGGTGCAGGTATTTTCAGAATCTGTCGCAATGAGATTTAATACCGCGCTGGTGTTTATTCTGCTTGGTAGCGCCCTGATTGCACCGTTTGCGTTTCCCCGTTTTTCTCCGCACGTGCAGGAGGCGCTCGGTTATATCGTCATAGTGCTCGCGACGGCCATCCTGATCGAGCAGGTATGGGATATCGATCTAGGTATCGATCAGGCCGAGTTGCATCGTTGGATCAATGATGGCAATCCACGTCTGGGACGCGCCGCCCCCACTACTTGCATCGCCTTTATCTTGGCAGGGTTTATTTTAATCCTGATGAATAGGTTATCCGCCGGGCGGGCGCGTCAGATGGTGCCGGTATTGACAGCGCTGTTGGCGGTCATCGGTATCGTCGGCGCAGTGGGGTATTCGATGCATCTCGAAGCGCTCTATCGCTGGTATAAATTCAATCGCATGGCCTTGCCCACGGCAATGGGGATTGTGGTCACAGCCTTCGGGATTTGGGCGGCGTGGCGCAATGCCGCCTGGTATCGGCAGGGTTACTGGGAGCGTGAGGATCAACGCATCCGCCTTGTTGCCGCAACGTTATTCATCGGTGTTGCGCTGGCTACCGGCATTTTTATATTTATCGGTGTGCAAAACAGCAATGAAAAAACCTTGAGCGACAGTTTATTGCAAACGCTGAATCACCGTATTGAAGTGTTCCAACATAGTGTCGATCAAGCGGAGGCCGTAGCGGCGTCGGTAGCCCGGCGGCCCAATTTGCTGCGTATGGTACACAAGCTTGGCATTAATAAGAGCGACGATGCCGCGCGCAAGGCTGTGGAAGAAATCGTACAGAGTGTTCGTTCCCTGGATTTCACCGCCATCGCAATTTACGATGCCCACGGTGAAGTGGTGACCCAGACCGGCCAATTTGCCGCGCCGATGGAGTGGCATTTTGATTTAAAAGACCGGAGTTCCACGCTGCTTTGGGAGCACGCCTTTATTTTGAATATACGGGCGTCGTTAATCGATCATGGAGTCACAGTGGGCAGCTTGCAGATCGAGCAGCCGCAGCCGATCTTGACAAGATTCGTTACCCCGGGAACAGGCTTGCTGAGCTCCGAAGAAATGCTGATCTGCGCCGCGCGTGGCGACAAGATCCAGTGTCTGCCCACCCGCCTCAATCCGGTAGGCGTGCTGCTTCCGCATTTCAACGCGGAAGGCAAACGCTTTCCGATCAGCCGCGCATTGTCGGGTGAAAGCGGGGTCGTGAAATTTATTAAAGATTATCGCAAAGAAAATGTCATCGCGGTCTTCGGACCTATCGGCTCGCTTGGCCTAGGCATGGTGATGAAAGCCGACGCGAGCGAGTTTTATCTGCCCATCCGTGAACAGTTGCAGCAAGTGTTGCCTTTATTGCTGTTCCTCGTGGTGATCGGCACGTGGGTGCTGAATGCGCAGGTAAAACCCTTGGTGGTAAAACTGGTCGATTCCGAGCGCGATGCGCGCCGCGCGATGCGGGAGTCGGAGGAGAAAGAGCGGCGCTTGCGCGCGATTGTTGAACATGTTGCCGAGGGCATTATCACCATCGATGCGCGGGGAGCCATTGAAGGGTTCAATCCCGCTGCAGCGAAGATGTTCGGTTATTCAGTCGACGAAGTCATCGGCCGCAATATCGAAATGCTCATGCCGGAAGAGATGCGCGAGCAGCATACGCATGGCATGAGCCGTTATCTGCAAGAAGGCGTGCCGCATGTTATCGGCAAAGACGGGGTGGAGCTGCCCGGGTTGCGTAAAGACGGTTCGACTATGACGATGGAGATGTCGATCACCGAAATTCAACATGAAGGCCGGCGGCTATTTGTCGGGATCATGCGCGATATCACCGAACGCAAGCTTGGTGAAGCACGGCTCATTTATTTAGCGCAGCATGATGGTTTGACGGGCTTGCCTAATCGCACCTTGTTTCAAGACCGTTTGGCACAAGCGATGGCGCGCAGCCGCCGCAGTAAACAAATCGTCACTCTGATGTATTTGGATATCGATCATTTTAAACAGATCAATGACCAGTTTGGTCATAGCATCGGCGATGCCTTGCTGTGCGGCTTTGCCGCGCGATTAAATCTGTGTGTGCGCGCGGTCGATACGGTGGCCCGGCTGGGCGGCGATGAATTCACAGTCATCGCCGAAGAGTTGCGTGAGACACGCGACGCCGAATTGATCGCGGATAAAATCCTGCGGCAAATGCGCCTGGAATTTATTTTGGAGAATAGGACGATTGTCATCAGCGCCAGCATCGGTGTCGCCCATTATGCGGGCGGCGACCTGGATGCCGACACATTTATCAAATGTGCCGATGCCGCGTTATATCGAGCGAAAGCGCAAGGCCGGGACCAATACGCACTATAGCCCGGGGATTGCCGTTTAACGCAGCCCCAGAAAGCCCAGGACGAATAACACGATAACCACAAGTCCGACGATGTAAACGATAGAGTTCATGTTATTCCTCACGTTATCAGTGAAACAGAAACGAACAGGCTTTGTGCCGCTTACCTCGAATGCACGGCGTAAGCTATATATAACAACTTGTTCTGGTTGTTTCTGTTCGGTATCGCGCGTGAATAGCAGAGTATGAACCGGGCGCAGCAGCGAGGGGGGCAGGTCTTGTTATCAGATCGCGCGGTTTTTAAAGTAACCTTTATTTTTGTCGAATACGCCAGGCCAACGCGCCATTGGTCGTGAGAATGCCGTGGGCAATGAGCCAGTCGCGCGCGTCGGCAGCATCCTGTTCAAACCAGGCCTGTGCGCTGCCCAGGCGAAAGCTGTAACCCCACGCATTCATGTCGCTCATCAAGCGCGCATGGCCCAAGGCCGGTAAATGGCCGGCCAACAGGATCTGCAAATAACACACGCCGTTTTCTTCGTCGGTGTCGCCGCCGGCATTGGTGTGCAATGCACTGCGCCGCGCGGGGTCCATGCAGATGTAGTGACACGCTTCATGCAATGCGGAATGCACCGGCGTATCGGCACGCACCAGTAATTCATTGCCGACCAGTCCAGCTTCGCAGTCGCCCCAGAAGCTGCCGGGGATATTTTGCTCGCGCGCAATTTCTGTCACGCGCAAGCCGAAGCGCGCGAGCAAGGTGCGCAGACTGTGCATATCGAATTCACCGCACGTTAATACATCCATAGAGATCCAGGTAGTGGTGTCGCATCCGCCCACGAGGACAACAGCGCACGCCGCTGTATTAAAGCTCGAAGAACATTTTCGTCACGACGAACCCGCGCCACTGAGGTCGGAGTTTCGAGGTTGTCTATCGTAACCAGTTGCTGGTGTTGCTGAAAGGCCGACGGGTCGCGGCAAGACGTGGTTCATCGAGCTCATGGCATGGCGCCATTGCGGCATATTTACCGCAATTAACGGCTTAAGCTTCGGGCGGTTTAATGTCGAGCTTGTCGACTATTTGCCCGGTGATTTTATCGACCGCCACGATCATATGTCCGTAACGTCCGTGCAAGGGCAGAAAATAATAACCGTCTACATCCCCATGGCGCGACTTGAAGCGCTCCAGTTGCGCGCTGTCGGCCGGTTTGTCCGCGGTTAACTTTTTCATATCCAGGCTATGCGCTTGCGCGTCTTGCAGATACTGAGGAATTTGCTCCGCGTACAAGTCGCCGCGTAAATACAGTCCGCCGCGCGCCAGCGATTGCAGACGAATTTTGTGGCGCTGCTCTTCGTCCGCCGGGAGACGCACCACCGCCAGTGGATACGGCGTATTGCGGTAATTGGAAATTTCTTCCGGTTTGATGCCGGCCATGCCGACAATGTCGTTGCTGAGCGTATAAAAACGTTCTTCGGCATAGACCATCAGCACGGGGCGTTGCGCATAGGTAATCCAGGTGCCCGACACCAGCGCGGCGAATTGAATTGCCGCAATCACACTCAGGTCTAATTTAAGGCTGGGTTTGCCGGGTTTGAAAACAATCAGTGTCAGCAGGGGCCCAAGCACAATGTCGCAGCCGGCAATAATCTGCAGACCTCTCCATCCGCCTTCGATCCCGAACAGCGGAAAGCGATACCAGTCGAACACCACAACCAACAGTAGCCCGGCGAAAATAACCAGGCTGAGTCCTAAATGAACCGCAAATGCCGTAAACCGAGTGAAGCGCATTCCGCCCTCCGTAATTTTGCATGGTGATGCGGACAATATCGGTCAGGGCGTGGCGGCACTTTATCTTCCGGCTAAGGCTCTTTGTTATTGATGATTTCCATGATGAGCAGAATTCCCAGAATAATTGCGACTACGGTGATCGTGCTGATCATCTTGAAAAGGATATCTTCCATCACTGCGACGCACCTCGTGATTGCTGGGTTGTGCTTCCGGCATGCGCACTGGCCGGATGGATGGGAGGATAGCCGCTCAGGCAGCACGGTTGCAGTATTAAATTACCGCTCGTAATGACGCTACGCAACAGCGTTTGGATTCAGGCGTAGAGGACGCCGAGCTTACCTGTAGGCGGGAATGTATGGAGTGGGATTACGGGCCAGCACACTTGCCTGCAAGGTGAATTCTTCTAACCAGGTGGGCAATATCTCGGCCGTTAAAGCTTCGCTGTATAGAAATCCCTGCACCGCGTCGCAGCCTTGACCGCGCAGAAATCTTAATTGAGCTTCGGTTTCGACGCCCTCGGCGATGACTTCCATGCCCAGACTATGGCCCAAGGCAATCATGGCGGTCACGATGGCCGCGTCGTTGGAGCGCAATTCAATGTCTTTTATAAAAGTGCGGTCGAGCTTGAGCACCTGCAACGGGAACTGCTTGAGATAATTCAGCGAGCAATAACCCGTGCCGAAATCATCAATGGCGATTTGAATGCCGATCGCCAGCAGCGCGCGCAATTTTGCGGTGGTCGCGGCAATGTTGTCGATGAGCAGGCTTTCTGTAACTTCAAATTGCAGGTTTTTGGGGTTAACACCCGCTTCGGCAATGATGGCGCCGACGCGGCGGACGAATTCCGTTTCGCGAAATTGCCGCGCGGAGACATTCACGCACATGCGTAAAGGTGCCAGTCCGGCATCGATCCAGGTCTTTTGTTGCAGGCAGGCCTGGTGTAAAACCCACTCGCCAATTTCGGTAATCATGCCGCTGTCTTCCAGCGCCGGAATGAATTTCGACGGCGGCAACAGCCCTTGTTCAGGGTGATTCCAGCGCAGCAAGGCTTCCACGCCCAGTACGTGGTGCGTGCGCGGATCGATTTGCGGTTGGTATTCCAGCAGAAATTCACCGCGCGGCAGGGCATGACGCAGCGCGGTAACCATGGATAAATGTTCCGCGGCCAGGGTCTGCATTTCCGAGTTATAGAACTTGAAGCAGCCGCGGCCCTGGTCCTTGACGCTGTATAACGCGGTGTCGGCATTTTTGATCAAGGTTGCGGGATCCAGACCACAGGTGGGGAAGAGTGCTATGCCGATGCTCACGGTGATGAATAATTCTTGTCCGCGTAACTGAAATGAACGGGACATGGTGTCGACAATTTTTTGCGCTACCGCAGCGGCATCGGCGGCACTATCGATATTTTCCAGTATGGCGGTGAATTCGTCCCCGCCGAGGCGGGCGACAGTATCGTTTTTGCGTACGCAGGTTTCCAAGCGCTGCGCCACAGCGGTCAGCAACTCGTCGCCGGCTTCGTGACCGAAGGTGTCGTTAATGGCCTTGAAGTGATCAAGATCCAGAAACAGCAGCGCCACACGCCGCGCATTGCGCTGCGCATTAGCGAGGGCGCGAGCCATGCGCTCACGGAACAGGGTTCGGTTGGGTAAATTGGTGAGGCTGTCGTAATGCGCCAGGTAGACCAGGCGGCCGTCGACATGCTTGCGCTCGATGGCGTAGCGCATCGCGCGTATCAGTAAAGGGGCATCACTGCGGCCTTTTACGACATAATCCTGCGCGCCCGCCTTGACGGCTTGAAGTGCCAGCTGTTCATCGCTGACGCTCGAAAGGATGATGATGGGCAAGGTAGGGGCCGTGGCTTGAATTTTTGTTATGTTATTCAGGCCATGTCCGTCGGGCAAGGAAAGATCGAGCAACAGTACGTCGTAGGGGCGTTGTGCAATATATTCGAGCGCGTGATTAATGCCGCCGGCATGTTCGAGAGAAAACTGATGGCCGCCCGCTTGCGCGAGCATGTCGCCAATGCGCTGGAGATCGGCCAGGTCGTCTTCGACCATTAAAATGCGCATGAGAGATTGAGTGGGCATGTGAACCGTCCCCAAACGTTGGCGCGGTGTTCCATGAGCACCGGATTAGTCCACGGAGCTAATCCGTAACGAGCGGCACTTCCATCCTGCGAAGTTCGTTAATTTATATGAAGCCAGCAAAATATCACAATAGCTCAAAAATATCGGCAGAGTTGATGACAACCTGAGGAACGTCTGCATCTGCGCTTGCGGAATGCCTTGCGCACAATGCCGTGCCATCAAAGGATGAGTTCCGTTGGCTGCATGTTGTTTTAATTATCTGTGCTTGCGAAGCGGGAATGAGGGCCCTATAATTCGCCGTCTTTTTTCTTGGGCGACGATGAAGCCGCGTAAAAGCCGAAGTTTGCTGCTGGTGGGAGTCGGCAGCATGCTGACCTCGATGGTGGTGAGCGGGTTTTTACTGGGGTACGCCATGGATGTCTGGATCGAAACCAAGCCTATATTTATGGTGCTGTTCGGCGGGCTGGGTTTCATAGGCGGTTTTATAAAAGTTTACAAGCTTCTCATACATCCGGATCTCAATTGAATACAACGACTGATGGCACCGACCTCGCCGAGCGCACGCGCCGGATCGTGGGATTTCAAATTCTCGCCAGTGTCGTGATTGCGGTCGGCTTTTTAATCGGCGTGGGCGCGGCACAAGGCCGCTCGGCGTTGTATGGCGGGCTGGTCGCGGTGATCCTCACGGTCTTGCTGAGCCGCGGTGTCAAGCGTGCCGAAGCTTCGTCCGCGCGCGAACCCCACAAGAGCATGGTGATTTTATACGTCGGCGCGGTGCAGCGTTTTGTGTTGGCCCTGATTGCCTTTGCGTTGGGGTTGGCGGTGCTGAAGCTGGAACCGATGGCGGTGTTTGCGGGTTTCGCTGCCGCACAGTTTTCTTATTTGATCAATGCGCGCGGTACCGCGCCAAGCAAGCGAGGGGTGTGACGTGAGCGAAGCAGCAGCTCCTGGCGGACAAAGCAGCGTTGAATATATCCAGCATCACCTCACCAACCTGTGTGTGGGCGAGGGTTGCGACACGAATGGCTTCTGGTCGTGGCATATCGACACATTGGGGTTCAGCGTATTGCTGGGCGCTCTGATTGTATTCGGCGCCTGGCGTCTGGGTCGGAAGTTGACGCCGGGTGTGCCCAGCGGCTTTCAGAATTTCGTCGAGACCATTCTCGATTTTGTCGGTCAGCAGGTGAAAGACACGTTCCCGGGCCACAATCCATTAATCGCCCCGTTGGCCTTGACCATTTTCATTTGGGTGCTGCTGATGAATGCGATGGACCTGGTGCCGGTGGATTTATTGCCGGCGCTCAGCGGGATGTTGGGAGTGCACTATTTGAAAGTGGTGCCTACCACCGACTTGAGCACCACCATGGCGATGTCGCTGACGGTGTTTCTGCTGATCGTCTATTACAACCTCAAAGTTAAGGGGCCGGTGGGTTACCTTAAACAATTCCTGTTTCATCCCTTCGGCAAATATCTGGTGCCGGTCAATGTGGCAATGACGCTGATCGAAGAGCTGGCCAAGCCGCTCAGTCTGGGCCTGCGTCTGTTCGGCAACATGTTTGCGGGCGAGCTGGTGTTCCTGCTGATCGCATTGATCGGCGGCACCATGGCGGTAGGCGCCGCGGCGTTGTTCTGGTTGCCGTTGCAGATCATTCTGGATTTAGGCTGGCTGATTTTTCACCTTCTGGTGATCACCTTGCAGGCGTTCATTTTCATGGTACTGACCATTGTGTATCTGGGAATGGCGCATACGTCAGCGGATGAGCATTGATTCGCCGGCGGTAGAAAGGTTTTTAAGTTCGATTTTAATTTCACTTTTATAAATAGAAGTTTAGAGGAGACAAAACGATGAACGCTGAAATGCTTGCCATGATTTACGCATACACCGCCGTGGGCGTGGGTGTTATTCTCGCCGCCGCCGGTTTGGGTTCGGCCATTGGTTGGGGTCTGATCTGCGCCAAGACACTGGAAGGTATTGCGCGCCAACCGGAAATGCGTCCGGCGTTAATGACCAACATGTTCATCTTCGCCGGTCTGATGGAATCTTTCCCCTTCATCATCCTGGCGTTCGCAATGTGGTTTCTGTTCGCCAATCCGTTCGTCGGCGCACTGGAAGCTGCAATCCGGGCCGCCGTACATTAATAGTCGCTTGCCGCATAACGCAAAGCTGATGATAGGAACCGTAGCATGAACATTACGATCACCCTGATTGGTCAAATGGTCGCGTTCATCTTGTTGATCTGGTTTGTCAACAAGATGCTCTGGGGCCCAATGTCCAAAATGCTCGCCGACCGGCAAAAGAAAATTGCCGATGGGCTGGCGGCGGCGGACCGGGGCAAGCACGAAATGGAATTGGCTGAAAAGCGCGCCAAGGATTTATTGAAGGAAGCAAAAACCCAGGCGGCCGAAGTCATCCTGCAGGCGCAAAAACGCGCCAGCGAGATCGAGGATGAAGCCAAGGCCAAGGCGCGCGCCGAAGCGGAGCGCATCATGGTCGCCGCGCAAGCGGAAGTGGAACGCGGCATCAATCAAGCTAAAGAACAGTTGCGCGCGCATGTGTCCGGTATCGCCTTGTCCGGGGCGGGCAAGATACTCAAGAAAGAGATCGACGCCAAAACGCACAATGCGTTGCTGGCTGAATTGGCGGCGCAGGTCTAGACATGGCTGAAATTTCCACCATCGCACGTCCCTACGCCACGGCGGTATTCGAGTTGGCCAAGGCCGCGAAAAATTATCCGGTCTGGACGCAGCAGTTGCAGTTGCTGGCGGCGATCGTAGCCGATGCGCAAGTCGGCTCGCTGATCGGTAACGCTGCGGTAAATAAAGAGCGCGTGGTGAAATTAATTACCGAAGTCGCGGGCGACAAGTTGGATGCGCCCGGACGCAACCTGGTCAAGGCACTGGCGGAACACCGGCGGTTGGGCGCGCTTGCGGAAATCGCCCGCCAGTACGAAGAGCTGCGTGCGGTGGCGGAAGCAACCTTGGAGGCTGAAGTGGTGTCCGCTTTTCCGGTGGATGCCGCGCAGCAGAAGAGCATCGCGACGGCGCTGCAAAAACGCCTCGGCCGCAAAGTGAATATCACCACGACTGTCGATCCCTCGCTGCTGGGTGGCGCGATTGTGCGCGCGGGCAACCTGGTCATTGACGGTTCCGCGCTGGGGCGCTTGCAAATGTTGACCACGCGCCTGGCCCATAAATAAGCCCGGACCCGAATTCAGTTTACGAGGAAATAGCAATGCAACAACTCAGTGCTTCTGAAATCAGTAACCTCATCAAAAAACGCATCGAAGGCTTCGAAGTCGTCACGGAAGCGCGCAATCAAGGCACCGTGGTCAGCGTCAGCGACGGTATCGTGCGCATTCACGGGTTGTCGGATGTCATGTCCGGCGAAATGATCGAGCTGCCCAACAACACCTTCGCGATGGCATTGAACCTGGAGCGCGACTCGGTCGGCGCCGTGGTGCTGGGTTCTTACCAGCACATCACCGAAGGCGATACCGCCAAGTGCACCGGACGTATTCTGGAAGTGCCGGTGGGTGAAGCGATGCTCGGCCGCGTGGTCGATGCACTGGGTAACGCTATCGACGGCAAAGGACCGATCGCCGCCAAGCTGACCTCGCCGATTGAAAAAGTCGCGCCCGGCGTAATTTGGCGTCAGTCCGTGAATCAACCCGTGCAAACCGGCTTAAAAGCCATCGACTCGATGATTCCGGTCGGACGCGGCCAGCGCGAATTGATCATCGGCGACCGTCAGACCGGCAAGACCGCGGTCGCGCTCGATACCATCATTAACCAGAAAGGCACCGGCGTTAAATGCATCTACGTCGCGATCGGCCAGAAGCAATCGTCCGTCGCCAACGTAGTGCGCAAGCTCGAAGAGCATGGCGCGATGGCGCACACCATCGTCGTTGCGGCGGGTGCATCTGAATCCGCCGCGATGCAGTTCATCGCGCCCTATTCGGGATGCGCGATGGGCGAATACTTCCGCGACAACGGCGAAGATGCACTGATCATTTACGACGATTTAACCAAGCAAGCCTGGGCCTATCGCCAAGTTTCATTGCTGCTGCGCCGCCCGCCGGGTCGCGAAGCCTATCCGGGCGACGTGTTCTATCTGCATTCGCGCTTGCTGGAACGTGCCGCGCGCGTGAACACCGCATGGGTGGAAAAATTCACCAATGGCCGCGTAAAAGGCAAGACCGGGTCCCTCACGGCATTGCCCATCATCGAAACGCAAGCCGGCGACGTGTCGGCGTTCGTACCGACCAATGTGATTTCGATTACCGACGGGCAGATTTTTCTTGAAACCGATTTGTTCAATTCCGGTATCCGTCCGGCCGTGAATGCCGGTCTGTCGGTGTCGCGCGTGGGTGGCGCCGCGCAGACCAAGATCATCAAAAAGCTCGGCGGCGGCGTGCGTCTGGACTTGGCGCAATATCGTGAGTTGGCGGCGTTTTCGCAGTTCGCTTCCGACCTCGACGAAGCGACGCGCAAGCAATTGGAGCGCGGTCAACGCGTCACCGAATTGATGAAGCAGAAACAGTATTCAACGCTGAGCGTGGCCGAGATGGCGTTCTCGCTGTTCGCGGCCAACGAAGGTTTTCTCGACGATGTGCCGGTGAAAAAGATCGTGGATTTCGAAGCGGCCATGCATTCTTACTTGCGCTCCAATACGGCGGATTTTCTCAAGCGCATTAACGAGAAAGGCGATTACAACGACGAAATCGCCGGCGAAATGCGCAAGGCCATCACCAACTTCAAAGCCAGCAGTACCTGGTAACTCCAGCCGGGAACGAGGATTAGTCATGGCCGTCGGCAAAGAAATACGCACCAAGATCAAGAGCGTTCAAAGCACGCGTAAGATCACGCGTGCCATGGAGATGGTGGCGGCGAGCAAGATGCGCCGCGCGCAGGAGCAAATGGCGGCGGCACGCCCGTACGCATTGAAAATGCGCAATGTGATTTCACATCTGGCGCATGCGCATCCGGAGTACAAGCATACATACTTACAGGATCGTGAAGTCAAACGCGTCGGCTACATCGTGGTTAGTTCCGATCGCGGTTTGTGCGGCGGGTTGAATAACAATCTGTTCAAGAATGCGCTCATCAACATGAAGGATTGGTCAGGCAAGAACGTGCAGATGGATGCCTGCGCCATCGGTCAAAAAGCGCTGAGTTTTTTTCGTCGCGTGGGCGGCAACGTCACCAGCCAGGTCACGCATCTGGGCGACAGACCGCGCATCGAGAAGTTGATCGGTACCGTGAAGGTGATGCTGGATGCCTTCAACGCCGGCAAGATCGACCGCTTGTTCATTGTCAGCAACGTGTTTGTGAACACCATGACGCAGAAGCCGACCGTCGAGCAATTGCTGCCGATCAAAGCCCAAACCCTGGATGCCACCATGCAGCATCGCTGGGACTACATGTACGAGCCCGAAGCGAAAGAAGTGCTCGACGTGTTGATGACGCGCTACATCGAATCGCTGGTGTATCAGTCGGTGGTCGAGAATCTGGCCTGCGAAATGGCCGCGCGCATGGTGGCGATGAAGAGCGCTTCGGAAAATGCCGGTTCGGCGATTCACGAATTGAAACTGAAATACAACAAAGCCCGTCAGGCGGCGATTACTCAGGAAATCTCCGAAGTCGTCAGCGGCGCGGCCGCGGTTTCTTAAATTTGAATTTCTTTCTTTAGAGCTTTAAGGGGATCCACATGGCTTCTGGAAAAATTGTGCAAATTATCGGTGCGGTGGTCGACGTGGAATTCCCGCGTGACGCTCTGCCAAAAGTTTACGATGCGCTCAGCGTGGGCGGCGTGGGCTTGACGCTGGAAGTGCAACAGCAATTGGGTGACGGCGTGGTGCGCACCATCGCGATGGGAACCACCGACGGCTTGAAGCGCGAGATGGCGGTGGACAATACCGGCGCCGCAATCACCGTGCCGGTCGGCAAGGGTACACTGGGCCGCATCATGGACGTGTTGGGCAAGCCCATCGACGAACAAGGTCCAGTGAAGGCAGAAGCGCAATGGCCGATTCACCGCAAAGCGCCCGCTTATGAAGATCAGGCGGCCTCGGTACAGATTCTGGAAACCGGCATCAAGGTCATCGACTTGATCATGCCGATCGCCAAAGGCGGCAAGATCGGTTTGATGGGTGGCGCGGGCGTGGGCAAGACCGTGACCCTGATGGAATTGATCCGCAACATCGCCGTCGAGCACAGCGGTTACTCGGTGTTCGCCGGCGTCGGTGAGCGTACCCGCGAAGGCAACGACTTCTACCACGAAATGAAAGAAGGCGGCGTCATCGACAAAGTGGCGCTGGTGTACGGCCAGATGAACGAGCCGCCTGGCAACCGTCTGCGCGTGGCGCTGACTGGTTTGACCATCGCGGAGTACTTCCGCGAAGAAGGCCGCGACGTGCTGCTGTTCATCGACAACATTTATCGTTACACCCTAGCCGGTACCGAAGTGTCCGCGCTGCTGGGTCGTATGCCGTCGGCGGTGGGTTACCAACCGACGCTCGCCGAAGAAATGGGCGTGTTGCAAGAACGTATTACCTCCACCAAGACCGGCTCGATTACTTCATTCCAAGCCGTTTACGTTCCGGCGGATGACTTGACCGATCCATCACCCGCCACCACCTTCGCGCACTTGGACGCCACGTTGGTGTTGTCGCGTCAGATCGCCGAGCTGGGTATTTACCCCGCAGTGGACCCGTTGGATTCCACCAGCCGTTTGCTCGATCCGCTGGTCGTCGGTCAGGAACACTACGACACCGCGCGTGCTGTACAGAGTACGCTGCAACGCTACAAGGAATTGAAGGACATCATCGCGATTCTGGGGATGGACGAGCTGTCGGAAGACGACAAACTGGCCGTGTCCCGCGCCCGTAAAATCCAACGCTTCCTGTCGCAGCCGTTCTTCGTTGCTGAAACCTTCACTGGCTCGCCAGGCAAATACGTGTCGCTCAAAGATTCCATCAAAGGCTTCAAGGCGATTGTCGGCGGCGAATACGATCATCTGCCCGAGCAGGCGTTCTACATGGTGGGTGGTATCGAAGAGGCAGCAGAAAAGGCCAAGAAGCTGCAGTAATCGCAGTGCATCGGGAGTAGATTATGGCCATGACCATTCATGTCGACATCGTCAGTGCGGAAAAATCCATCTTCTCCGGCAACGCGGAGATGGTATTTGCGCCGGCGATCATGGGCGAAGTAGGCATACTGCCGCGTCATGCACCCATGCTCACGCGCCTGAAGCCAGGTGAAGTGCGCGTGAAGTTATCCGGCGGTGAAGAGGAGTCCTTTTACGTGTCCGGCGGCATTCTGGAAATTCAGCCGCATGTGGTTACGGTCTTGGCGGACACCGCGGCGCGCGCTCGCGATCTCGACGAGGCGGCCGCTCAGGAAGCCAAGCAGCGCGCCGAGGAAGCACTCAAAAATCAGAAGGGCGAAATAGACTATGCGCGCGCGCAGGCGGAATTGGCGGAAGCCATCGCCCAGCTCAATGCGCTGAAGCGTTTGAAGA
This sequence comes from uncultured Gammaproteobacteria bacterium, assembly GCA_964532385.1. GTDB lineage: Bacteria > Pseudomonadota > Gammaproteobacteria > SG8-11 > SG8-11 > UBA6921. The sequence continues at coordinate 24,932 of CAZHHW010000035.1, forward strand.
AGAAAGGCCGGTAAGCGCTGCGTCTTATTTGCCCGGATATAATCACGGGGCAGCGCGAGCTGCCCTTTTGCATTTTAGCGCCGATATTTTCCCAGCGGTCACTATCATTCACAACACGGTTTTTTTCATGAACGCTGCGAACGCTCCATTCAGTATCATTATTCTGGCGGCCGGGCAGGGCACGCGCATGAAGTCCGATCTGCCCAAGGTGCTGCATGAGATCGGCGGCAAGCCGCTGCTTGCGCATGTCGTCACTACGGCGAGCAAATTAGCGCCGCAGCAAATTCACATTGTGTACGGACACGGCGGCGAAAAAGTCAAGAACCGCCTCGCGTCTTTGCCGGTGCAGTGGGTCGAGCAGGCGCAACAGCTTGGTACCGGGCACGCCGTTAATCAGGCGATCGGATTGGTGCCGGACCATCATATTGCTCTGGTGTTATACGGCGACGTGCCTTTGGTGTCCGAAACCACATTACGTGCGCTGGCGGCGGCTTCCACCAGCGCGCTGGGGGTGGTGACGTGCGAATTGACTCAGCCGTTCGGTTACGGCCGTATCGTGCGTGATGCCAAGCGCCGCGTGCTGCGTGTCGTTGAAGAAAAAGATGCGAGTGCTGAGCAACGTGCAATTACCGAAATCAATGCCGGGATTATCGCCGCACCGGCCGGCTTGCTGCGCGCCTGGCTGGCGGCGCTGGATAATAAAAACGCCAACGGCGAATATTATTTAACCGACGTGATCGCCAAGGCGGTTGCGCAGAACATTGAAGTCAAGACCGTGACCGCAGCCACGGCATACGAAATTCTCGGCGTGAATACCAAGGCGCAGCTGGCCGAACTGGAACGCGAATATCAATGGCTGCAGGCGCAACAATTAATGGCGCAGGGCGTTACGCTGCGCGACCCGCGGCGTATCGATGTGCGCGGCGAGGTCAGTGCCGGTAAGGATGTGGTGATTGACGTGAATGTGGTACTGGAAGGCCGTGTCGTGCTGGGTGACCGCACTTATATTGCGCCCGGCAATATACTGCGCGATGTCGTGCTTGCCGATGATGTCAATATCAAGCCCAACTGTGTCATTGAATCAGCGCGCATCGGTGCGGGTTGCGAAATCGGCCCGTTCGCGCGCATTCGCCCGGCCACCGTGCTGGCTGAAAAAGTCCACATCGGCAACTTTGTGGAACTGAAAAAATCCGAAGTCGGTCCGCGTTCAAAAATTAATCACCTCAGTTATGTGGGCGACACCACGGTTGGCAGCGGCGTTAATGTCGGCGCGGGCACCATCACCTGCAATTACGACGGCGCAAATAAATTTCGTACCATTATCGGCGACAATGCGTTCATCGGTTCGAACACGCAACTCATCGCGCCGGTCGAAATTGGCGCGGGGGCAACCATCGGTGCGGGTTCGACCATTACGCAAAATGCTCCGCCCAACGAATTGACACTAAGCCGGGTAAAGCAGGCGACTGTTAAGGGCTGGAAGCGGCCAGTAAAGAAAACCCCCGAATAAGGCTGGAGAAAAATTATGTGTGGCATCGTCGGAGCAGTGGCGCAGCGTGATGTGGTACCGATTCTGGTGGAAGGTCTGCGGCGCCTTGAATATCGCGGCTATGATTCAGCGGGCATCGCGGTGCTGGATGACAAGGGAAATTTGGGGCGCGTACGCACTAAAGGCAAAGTCGGCGATTTGGCGGCGGAACTTGGCCAGTCTCTGGAAGGAAAGGTCGGCATCGCGCACACGCGTTGGGCGACGCATGGCGTGCCCAGTGTCAACAACGCACATCCGCACATTTGCCGGAACATCGTGGCGTTGATCCATAACGGCATCATCGAAAATTACGAACTGCTGCGCGAACAACAAAAAAAGGCGGGCTACGAATTCACCTCCGAAACCGATACCGAAGTTGTCGTGCATCAGGTGTATGACCACCATGTGCGGCAGGGCAAGGACTTGCTGGCGGCGGTGAAAGATTCAATTAAAGAATTACGCGGCGCGTATGCCATCGGTGTCGTGAGCACGCGCGAGCCTGGACGGTTGGTGGCCGCCCGTCTGGGCAGCCCGCTGGTGATCGGCATCGGCATCGGCGAACACTTTATTGCGTCGGATGTGGCCGCGCTGTTGCCGGTCACGCAGCGTTTCGTGTTTCTCGAAGAAGGCGATATCGCCGACATCTCGCGTGATGATTACATCATCTACGATGCCACGGGCAATAAGGTCGAGCGCCGCATACATAAAAGCGAATTGACTCTTGATGCCGTTGATCGTGGCGAATACCGCCATTACATGATGAAAGAAATTTACGAGCAGCCGCGCGCCGTCGCCGATACGCTCGAAGGTCGCATCAGTAATTTCCGGGTGCTGGAAGAAGCGTTCGGACCGGGCGCCGCCAAAATTTTCGACGAGATCCAGGGCGTCCACATCATTGCCTGCGGCACCAGTTATCACGCGGGCATGATCGGGCGTTATTGGCTGGAAGCGCTGGCGGGTGTGCCTTGCAGTGTGGAAGTCGCCAGCGAATTTCGTTACCGCAAGCCGGTGGTGCGCAAAAAGTCGCTCATCGTGACTATTTCTCAATCCGGCGAAACCGCCGATACGCTGGCCGGATTGAAAGAGGCGAAGAAGCTGGGTTTCGGCCACTCGCTTGCCATTTGCAACGTGCCGGAAAGCTCCATGGTGCGGGAATCGGATCTGGTGCTCATGACGCGCGCCGGACCTGAAATCGGCGTTGCCTCAACCAAGGCATTCACCACCCAGCTTACGGCATTGATGCTGCTGGTCATCGTTTTGGGGCGGCGTTTCGGTTTGCGTCCGGAGGACGAAGACAAGCTGGTGCGCCAGTTGCTGCACGTGCCGCGGCAAATCGAAGAGGCATTGCATTTGAATGAGCGGATACGGGCCATATCTGAACAATTTGCCGACAAGCATCATGCGTTGTTTCTGGGCCGCGGTGCGCAATATCCGGTGGCTATGGAAGGCGCGCTCAAACTGAAGGAAATTTCTTATATCCATGCGGAAGCCTATCCGGCCGGCGAACTGAAGCACGGCCCGCTGGCCCTGGTCGATGCCAACATGCCCGTCATCGCGGTAGCGCCGAATAACGATCTACTCGAAAAACTCAAATCCAACTTGCAGGAAGTGCGCGCCCGCGGCGGCAAGTTAATTGTATTCGCGGATCCACGCGCAGAACTCGTTTCCACTGCGGACGTGCAAGTACTTGAAGTTGCACCGGTCGACGATGCCGTGGCGCCCATTGTCTACACCGTGCCCTTGCAGTTGCTGGCTTACCACGTAGCGGTATTGAAGGGGACCGATGTCGACCAGCCGCGCAACCTGGCAAAATCCGTAACGGTGGAATAAGCAGATTACTGTTCGACCAATTGTCACCGAAAAATAAAGTCGTTTACTGACGCAGGCTATGAGGGAATAAAAACTCTCGGAAGATATCGACACAAAAAAGTGTTGTAAACCTTCTCACCTTGTTGATGTCGACGAAACACTTCTATGTCACAACTAGACTGCGGTATACGAAAATACTTGCACGCTCTCACTCTTACAATGCAGTGTGCATATCCGTGAGAATGGAAGCGACACGAACCTCCGACTATTCGTGCGATCAGCACCAAAGTCCTTGTTTGATAATGTAACATGCTCGACATTTTCAGGGCTTGCAATTGTAATTTCCAAGAGACCAGATCAGCCAGGGCTTGATATTTTTTTGAGAAAAAGACATGATGGCTAGCCATTAAGTTTGTGAATAACCTATATCAGTAGTAGTCACTCGGAAATAATGATGTTTACCGGGCGTTAGGGGAGGTTAAGCCGCAGGTGGCTGCTTTGGTTAGAGCATCCACTATCCACTTGTAATGCCAGTAATACTGGAAAAATCTCCGTCTGGTTGAGTAGTTCCTACTTGGAGTTTTACTCCGAGAAAGGGTTGTTTTGTGTTCACGTTGCAATGCCAGGAAGTTACCGCTACCTGATTTGTCACAATTGTT
>CAZHHW010000036.1:0-25391 GCA_964532385.1 uncultured Gammaproteobacteria bacterium
AAAGCTCGGCTTACGGTTGGTGCAGGAGCAAGCGCCGTTCGAACCCGAGGCCGGGGCGTATGCGGGTGAGGCGCATGGGCATGGTCACGCGCATCAGCATACTCATGAGCATTGAATTCGGGGGCAAAACAACGCAGGACGCGACGCCCACCTCCCCTCCTTATTTTCAAGGAGGGGTGCCCCGCAGGGGTGGGGTGGTTGCGGCTGCAGTTACAGGCACCCCAACAGCGACCACCCCGTCCGCTACGCGTCCACCCTCCGCCGCACAGGATGTGCAAGTGCCGCGAAGCGCAGGGATGCGCGAGAGCGGCCTTGAAAATAAGGAGGGGAGAGAATTAGCTTCAGGCGCCGGGTTGTTACATCTACTGCACCTCGCCAGCCCCGCCCTGCCGGTCGGCGCGTACAGTTATTCGCAGGGTTTGGAATACGCCGTCGAGGCGCAGTGGGTGCGCGACGAAGCCGGCGCGCTAGCCTGGATCGGCGGCTTGCTCAGCCACACGCTCGCGCATTTGGACGTGCCCGTCGCCGCGCGCTTGTATCGCGCGTGGCAACACGACGATGCCGAGGCACTGGCGCGCTGGTCGCAATTTTTGCTGGCCAATCGCGAAGCGCGCGAACTGCAAGACGAAGACCGCAACATGGGCTTGTCATTGGCGCGTTTGCTGAATGATCTGGACATTCACGAAGCCGCCGCATGGTGCAAAGCCGACAGCGTTTGCTTCCTCACGCTGTTCACGCTGGCGGCGCAGCGTTGGAATATTTCGTTGTTCGATGCAGTGCACGGTTATCTGTGGTCGTGGGCGGAGAACCAAGTGTTGTCAGCGGTTAAGTTAATTCCGCTCGGCCAGACCGCCGGGCAACGTTTGCTGACGCAACTGATCCCGCGCATCGCACAGGCGGTGGACACCGGCCTTCCGCTGGATGATGACGACATTGGTTTTTCCGCACCCGGTTTGGCAGTCGCCGGTGCGTTGCATGAGACACAGTATTCACGCTTATTCAGATCATAGGAGCAGCAACACATGACTCACACCCATCCCCTGCGCGTCGGCGTCGGCGGCCCGGTTGGTTCCGGCAAGACCTCGCTGGTTGAAGCGCTGTGCAAACGCATGCGCGACAGCTACAACATCGCGGTCGTGACCAATGACATTTACACCAAGGAAGATCAGCAGATTTTGATCCGCGCGCAGGCGCTGGCGGAAGAACGCATCGTCGGCGTCGAGACCGGCGGTTGCCCGCACACCGCGATTCGCGAAGACGCGTCGATGAACCTCGCCGCGGTCGATGACTTGAATGCAAAGTTTCCGGGGCTCGATGTCATCTTCATCGAAAGCGGCGGCGACAATCTGGCCGCGACCTTCAGCCCCGAGCTGTCCGACCTCACCATTTACGTGATCGACGTGGCGGCGGGCGACAAGATTCCGCGCAAGGGCGGACCGGGAATTACTAAATCCGATTTGTTAGTGATTAATAAAGTCGACCTTGCACCGCACGTGGGCGCGTCGCTCGACATCATGGACCGCGATGCGAAAAAAATGCGCGGCACGCGGCCGTTTATTTTTTCCAACCTGAAAACCAAACAGGGGCTGGAAGACATCGTCGGATTTATTGTTGAACGTGGCATGTTGGGAAATCACTGACGCGCGATGCACTCTTCCAAAGCATGGTCTCGTTATCGCGCACCATCACAGTGCCTCTGTGCACCACACTGAAATCATAAAGTTGAAATTAGCCGCCAACCGCTTGGGATAACTCAGCTTGATCTACGTGGCACAGCGCGTGCTGATGTCACGACAGTTCAATGAGCATGCTCATTGAACACATTGGCAGGCTCATCACCATCAGCGGCACTGCCATGCACGTGGATTGCGGGTAATGACACATTTCTGGAGGAGAGGATTCAAATGAAATCAGCAAAATTAGGCCTCGTTGCCGGCGCGCTACTCGTGAGCCTGCCCGGCGCACAAGCCGCCGAAGACACCATCAAGATCGGCGTGTTGCATTCGTTGTCGGGGACCATGGCGATCAGCGAAACCACATTGAAAGACACCATGCTGATGCTCATCGATGAGCAAAACAAAAAAGGCGGGCTGCTGGGTAAGAAACTCGAAGCCGTGGTCGTTGATCCAGCCTCGAACTGGCCGTTGTTCGCGGAAAAAGGCCGCGAGCTGCTGCAAAAAGACAAGGTCGCCGCGATCTTCGGTTGCTGGACTTCGGTATCGCGCAAGTCGGTGCTGCCGGTGGTGGAAGAGTTGAACGGTTTGCTGTTTTATCCGGTGCAGTACGAAGGTGAAGAATCGTCGCGCAACGTGTTTTACACCGGCGCGGCGCCCAATCAGCAAGCCATTCCCGCCGTCGACTACCTGATGAACGATCTGAAAACGCAGCGCTGGGTGTTGGCCGGTACCGACTACGTGTATCCGCGCACCACCAACAAGATTTTGGAAGCCTACTTGATCAGCAAAGGCGTGAAGAAAGAAGACATCATGATCAACTACACGCCGTTCGGTCATTCCGACTGGCAGAACATCGTTTCCGACATCAAGAAGTTCGGCACCACCGGCAAGAAGACCGCCGTGGTTTCGACCATCAACGGTGATGCCAACGTGCCTTTCTATAAAGAACTGGGCAACCAGGGCATCAAGGCGTCGGACATTCCCGTGATGGCTTTCTCGGTGGGCGAGGAAGAATTGTCGGGTCTTGACGCCAAACCCCTGGTCGGACACCTGGCGGCGTGGAATTATTTCATGAGCGTCGACGACAAGACCAACGATGCCTTCATCAAACAGTGGCAGGCTTTCATCAAGAATCCCAAGCGCGTCACCAACGACCCGATGGAAGCGCATTACATCGGCTTCAACATGTGGGTGAAAGCGGTGGAGAAGGCGAAGAGCACCAAGACCGATGACGTGGTGCGCGCCATTGTCGGCGTGAAAGTGCCCAATCTGTCGGGCGGCACCGCCGAAATGCTGGCCAACCACCACATCACCAAACCGGTGCTGATCGGCGAAATTCAAGGCGACGGCCAGTTCCAGACCGTGTGGAAAACCAAGATGCTGGTCGCGGGCGATGCCTGGTCGGATTACCTGGAAGGCAGCAAAGATCTGACTGCCGACTGGACCGCCTCATTGAATTGCGGCAACTACAACACCAAGCTGAAAAAGTGCATGGGTAAAGTGAACTAGTCTAGAATTTGTTGCGACCGTAGGGTGGGCATGGCCCACCCTTTTTTTAGGCGGGGAATCCCGCCCCACATAAAGTCAAGTTCATGCCCCTATTTCGAATCCTGCTGGCATTTATGTTGTTCGCCGGCGCCGCACACGCTGATGACATCCAGGCACCGCTCGCCGCATTAAATTCCGACGATTTCGAACAAAAATCCCAGGCCTTAATTCAAATTGAAAACAGTAAAGACCCGCATGCCCTGCCCCTGTTTCAAGCCTTGCTGGACGGCAACCTGTTTCAGCGCAAACAGGACGACAGACTGGTGTATGCCCAGGAAGCGGACGGCGCTTACACCCTCGTCGATGTCCTGACCGGAGAAACGCTAGGCACGGCCGGTAAGCGCGATGTGCGCAAAATGACCGTGAACAATGCGTTGCGCAACCAGTTGCAGGCCGCCATTGCGCGCTTGAGTCTCACCAGCCCGGATGCCCGCGTGCGTCTGGCGGCGGTGAATGCCATTCTCAAGGATGCCGCTCCCGGCAGCGCCGACATCTTGCGCGCGGCGCTCCCCACGGAAAGCGACCCCGCCGTCATCCATGCAATGCAACTGGCCATTGCCCTCGCCGATTTCGGCAGCACCGACGTGGAGACCCGGATACGCGCGGTCTCGATATTGCAAACCAGTCTTAACCCGGACATACGCAACCGCCTGTCCGCGGGCATGGAAATAAAGGCGGACAAAATACTCAGCGCATCCGAAACCCAACTGAACGATATGATCGAACACGCCTTGGGCAGCATCGATGCGCGCGTGAGCGTTTATCGCTTTGCGGAAAACGTTTTCTTTGGTATCAGCCTGGGTTCGGTATTGTTGCTCGCCGCGATCGGTCTGGCCATCACCTTCGGCGTCATGGGTGTGATCAACATGGCGCACGGCGAACTGATGATGCTGGGCGCTTACACCACCTATGTGGTGCAACTGCTGATGCCCAACCACCTTGACATGTCGTTGATTGTGGCAATACCTGCCGCCTTCGTGGTCGCGGGTCTGGCGGGTATCGCCATCGAACGCGGCGTGATTCGTTTTCTGTATGGCCGTCCGTTGGAAACGCTGCTGGCGACCTTCGGCATCAGCCTGGTGCTGCAACAACTGGTGCGCAGTATTTTTTCCCCGCTCAACCGCAGCGTCGCCGCGCCGCAGTGGATGAGCGGCTCGTGGCAGATCAACGAGGTGTTCTCGCTGACTTACAACCGCTTGTACATCGTGTTGTTCGCGCTCGCGGTGTTTGCATTGCTGTTGCTGATTCTGAAAAAAACCCGCCTGGGGTTACAGGTACGCGCGGTGTCGCAAAACCGTTCCATGGCGCGCGCGATGGGTGTGCGCTCGGCGTGGGTCGACGCGTTCACGTTCGGTCTGGGCTCGGGTATTGCCGGGGTTGCCGGAGTGGCTTTGTCGCAGCTCACTAACGTCGGACCCAATCTGGGCCAGAGCTACATCATCGACTCGTTCATGGTGGTGGTGTTCGGCGGCGTCGGCAATTTGTGGGGCACGCTGGTCGGCGCGATGTCGCTGGGCGTGGTGAATAAATTTTTAGAGCCATGGTCCGGCGCGGTGCTGGCGAAGGTTCTGGTATTGATATTTATCATTTTATTCATTCAGAAAAAACCGCGCGGCTTGTTCCCGCAAAAAGGACGCGCCGCAAATGACTGAGCAAAGGACCGTGGGCATCCCGCCCGCTTTAACTACATCTACAAAAAAAAGCGGGCGAGACGCCCGCGCTCCAAAACCGCTCGGCTTGTTCCCGCAAAAAGGACGCGCCGCAAATGACTGAGCAAAGGGCCGTGGGCGTCCCGCCTGCTTTAATTACATCTACAAAAAAAGCGGGCGAGACGCCCGCGCTCCAAAACCGCGTGGTTTGTTTCCGCAGAAAGGGCGCGCCGCAAATGACTAGGCAAAGGACTGTGGGCATCCCGCCTGCTTTAACTGCAAAAAAAGCGGGCGGGACGCCCGCGCTCCGAAACCGTGTGGTTTGTTTCCGCAGAAAGGGGGCGCCGCAATGACTAACCACAGGACCGCGGGCGTCTCGCCCGCTTTAACTGCAAAAAAAAGCGAGCGGGACGCTCGCGGTCCAACTGCGGGTCTGCACAAACACTGGCATAGCCGGGGGTATCTGCCGCATTGCGATGTTCCTGGTTTGATTCAAGCTGTGACGTTTCGCTTGGCGGATTCCCTACCTAGCGAAGTGTTAGAGGGTCTGAAATACGCGGCGGGTGACAATAAGGAACAACACAAAAGAGTCGACACGCTCCTCGACGCGGGGTACGGCGCCTGCTGGCTAAAACAACCCGAAATCGCAGCACGCGTCGAGGATGCATTGCTGCATTGGGACGGAACTCGCTATCACCTGTTGGCCTGGTGCGTCATGCCGAATCACGTGCATGCGTTGATTGAAACGCATACGGATTTTCCGCTGCCGGATGTGGTACATAGCTGGAAATCGTTTCTCGCCCACGCTATCAATCAGCACTTGGGCCGCACCCGAGCAGTATGGATGCACGATTATTTTGACCGCTACGTGCGCGATGATCATCACCTCGCCGCCGTTATCGCCTATATCCATGCTAACCCGGTCAAGGCTGGGCTCGTATCTGATGAACCTGACTGGCCGTATTCCAGCGCACGATTAATAAGGACCGCGGGCGTCTCGCCCGCCTTATCTACATCTACAAAAAAAAGCGGGCGAGACGCCCGCGGTCCACACGGTCCAACGGCACCATGACTAACCCCTCCACATTTTTTTCTGCATTGCGCGCGGATCGCGGCGGCCAGATTTTCTTAACCATTTTGGCGGTGGCTGCGTTTCTGGTGCCACTACTCAACTTAATGGTGCCGGAAGGAAGCGCTCTGCACTTGTCCACCTACACGGTGACGCTGCTTGGCAAGTACCTGTGCTTTGCATTGCTGGCGCTGGCGATGGATTTGGTGTGGGGGTATTGCGGCATTCTGAGCCTGGGGCATGGCGCGTTTTTCGCGCTCGGCGGTTACGCGATGGGCATGTACCTGATGCGCCAGATCGGCGATCGCGGCGTTTACGGCAACCCGGAACTGCCGGATTTCATGGTGTTCCTGAACTGGAAAGAGCTGCCGTGGTATTGGTACGGCTTCGATCAATTCTGGTTCGCGATGTTGATGGTGATGCTGGTGCCCGGCCTGCTCGCCTTTGCGTTTGGCTGGTTCGCGTTCCGTTCGCGCGTCACCGGCGTGTATCTGTCCATCATCACGCAGGCATTGACGTTTGCGCTGCTGCTGGCTTTTTTCCGCAACGAAATGGGCTTCGGCGGCAACAACGGCCTGACCGACTTCAAGGATCTGCTGGGCTACAACCTGCAAAGCGACGGTATGCGCTGCACATTGTTTTTCGCCTCCGCGCTGGCACTGGCGCTGGCTTACCTCGCCTGCCGTTACGTGGTGAATTCAAAACTGGGGCGGGTCGTCACCGCGGTGCGCGACGCCGAAAGCCGCGCGCGTTTCGCCGGCTACCAGGTGGAACATTATAAACTGTGGATTTTCACTTTCTCGGCGGTACTGGCCGGCATCGCCGGCGCGCTCTACGTGCCGCAAGTTGGCATTATCAACCCGGGTGAGTTTTCGCCGCTGAATTCCATCGAGCTGGTGGTGTGGGTCGCGGTGGGCGGACGCGCCACGCTTTACGGCGCCGTCGCGGGAGCCATTCTTGTCAATTATGGTAAAACCTATTTCACCGCCGCCCTCCCCGACGTGTGGCTGTTCGCGCTCGGCGGCCTGTTTGTGATCGTGACATTATTTCTGCCGCAAGGCATTGCCGGGCTGCTGGCGCAATTCCGTAATCGCAAAAAAACCCTTCAGCCGGTACCGGCCAACCCATGAATCCGACGCCTGCCCCGCAAGACAGCGAACATATTGGCGAAATCGGCCGGCATACCGTGATTCCCGGCGCCGTGGATGTCTCGCACCGCATCATCCTGTATCTGGAAGATGTGAGCGTGAGTTTCGACGGCTTCAAGGCGCTCAACAACCTGTCGCTGTACATCGACGACGGCGAATTGCGCTGCATCATCGGCCCCAACGGCGCGGGCAAAACCACCTTGATGGACGTGATCACCGGCAAGACACGCCCCGACGCCGGCAGCGTATTTTTCGGCCAGACGCTTGATCTGACCGACATGAGCGAGCATGAAATTGCGCGCGCCGGCATCGGCCGCAAATTTCAAAAGCCCACCGTGTTTCCCGAACACAGCGTGTTTGAAAATCTCGAACTGGCGATGCACACCGACAAACGCGTGTGGCACTCGCTGTTCACCAAACTCAACGGCGAACAACGCGACCGCATCGCCGAAGTGTTGCAAACCGTGAATCTGACCGCTCAACGCGCGCAACGCGCCGCGTTGCTGTCGCACGGTCAAAAACAATGGCTGGAAATCGGCATGCTGCTGATGCAAAACCCGCGCGTGCTGCTGGTCGACGAACCGGTCGCGGGCATGACTCATCAAGAAATGGATCACACGGCGCAGTTATTAACAAGCCTGGCGGGCAAGCACTCGGTGATCGTGGTCGAGCACGACATGGATTTCGTACGCTCGATCGCACGCAAGGTGACGGTGCTGCACGAGGGCGCGGTGCTGGCCGAAGGCAGCATGGATGAAGTGCAAAACGACCGGCGCGTGATCGAGGTGTATCTGGGCGAATGAATCTGCTGACCATTAACCAACTCAACCAATTTTATGGCGAAAGCCATACCCTGTGGGACGTGGATCTCGACATTTCCGAAGGTGCCTGCCTGTGCCTGATGGGCCGTAACGGCGTCGGTAAAACCACATTGCTCAAAACCTTAATGGGCTTATTGCCGGCGCGCTCTGGAACCATAAACTTTGCAGGACAAGACATATCGCGTGCCAGTGCCGAAGCGCGCGCGCGGCTGGGCATCGGCTTCGTTCCGCAAGGCCGCGAGATTTTTCCGCTGCTGAGCGTAGAGGAAAATCTGCGCATCGGACTGCCGGCGCGGCGCGACGGCAAACGCGACCTCCCCGAACGCATTTTCGAATTGTTTCCGGTATTAAAAAAGATGCTCAAGCGGCGCGGCGGCGATTTATCCGGCGGTCAACAACAGCAACTTGCGATCGGCCGCGCCCTGGCACTTGATCCGAAAATCCTGATTCTTGATGAACCGACCGAAGGCATTCAACCCAACATCGTGCGCGAAATCGGCGATATCCTGCTGCGGTTGAATCGCGAGGAAAAACTCACCGTGCTGCTGGTGGAACAGAAACTGCCGTTCGCGCGCCGCGTGGGCGGCGAGTTTTGCATCCTCGACCGCGGCCGCGTGGTGGCCAAGGATGCAATGCCGCAACTTCATGACGGCTTGATCCGGCAGTATTTGACGGTCTAGCCGTCGATTAGAAATTAATCCGTTCGGGTTGAGCCTGCTGAAGCCGCTGCTATGGAAACGCCGATTAATTCATTAAAGGCCACTATTTCCCGGAGCGCGGGCATCTTGCCCGCAAAACAGCGAGCGGGACGCTCGCGTTCCCAGGAAAATGAATACATCAGCGATTCCTTAGTGTTAAACCATTCCGCATCCCATCACATGCTAGAATTCAGCCCATTCAAAAATTAGGTGTATTCGAAAGTGGGCTCCATGCGTTACGGCATTGCGGTACTGATTTGCGTTCTGCTGACAAGTTGCGGCGCCAGCCTTAAAGGACGCCTGGAAAACGATGTGCAAACCATTAACTACGAAGATGGCGTCAACATGCACGAAGCCACCATCCTGGCGCATCACTACCGGCTCAACAATCTCAAATGGTATGCGCTGGAAGAACCCATCGATGACGGCGAATACTGGTCATTCAATCTCGTTAACGGCCGTACCTATGAAGTCACGGATGAATTGCCACTCCTGATCTACAAAAAAGCCTGGTCGTATAAAAGCGCGATTGTGATCGGCAAAAAACCCGCCAAACCGCCCGAACCCGGCAAACGCTGAACATTACCCGCTGGGTTAGGAAACACTATTAATTCATTAAAGACCTCTGTGCTCCTTGCTGCTGAAGAACCAGGATGCGTCAAGCACCGGGAGCGCGGGTGTCATGCCCGCAAAACAGCGAGCGGGACGCTCGCGTTCCCAGGAAGCAGTGTGAAACTGTGATTTTGCTCGAATAAAATAAGTGACGCATTACTCGATCGCCGAGTACAAATCTACCGGAGGACTCCTTGCCGGTGACGCGTCAACCCTATTAACTTGAAATGTCAAGACTAGGCTCTTTTAATCTCGTTATCACCGAATCACCTTCATCGCTCACCTGCATATATCACATACCTCAGTCTTGACAAACAAACTCCGCGGTTTTGTGAACAGGGTAACTGGTCCAGCGATTGTAAAGACCGTCGACGCGAAACTACGATCGTTGTGCTCCTGATGTTTTGAATCTACGTAATGCAATTCATCCCCCGCTAGCGAGGAATATTCATATGACGTTTAGATTTCGACGCGTAATGCTTGTGCTGCCACTTGCCGCAGCAACCACGGTTGCCTGTGTGCCCGATGCAAAGGATGCTGCCAAGATTCCAAGCGACATTAATGCCCGGGTGATCGCGCAAGGCATCCCCGGCGCGGGTGCCGTCGCCGAAATCGGGAACTACCTCACCGGCGGTCCGATCCATGATCGAGTAACGACATTTGCTCTGTTTACGCAACCCGGGAAAATCCTGGAAGCCAAACGTGTTTTCGTCGCATCGACCTCAAACTTCGGTGCGCCGCTGGCGCGTCCGGGCGAGGCCGAGGGGGCAATTCTTTCCATTGATCCAAATGCGGCCGCGGTTGATATGAGCACGGTCGCGCAGTTCGCCGCGAACGGCACGCAGGCCTCGACCTTTGGCGGTGCGGTGCAGCTCTATACCGCGCAGAGTCCCGCGTTTGTGAATGGCCTGTCGAACCCCAATGCGCTCACGAAGGACTTACCGGCGGTCAGTATGCCGCTGGGTATTTCGATCAATAACGGTAACGGCCGTCCCTGGTTTGCCAATGCGCCCAGCGGCGCGGCGGGTGGCGGCACAATTACCGTCATCGACCCGCAAGGGTATCCGTTGATCGGCGGACCGAGCCCGGTGGCGGGCGGCGTGTTCACCGGTACGCAAACCAATCGCAACAGCAGCTCGGTGGGTGGACTGACGTCCGCCACATTGGGCACTGCGATCTTGACAAAATCACCTGATCTCACCGGACGCGCCGTGTTTGTCGCGGTTGGTGCGGACGGCAGCGTCATGCAGGTGCATGTGCAAAAAGGTGTCGATCAACTGGCGCCGCCGGGAACCGTGACCCCGGTGACCACGCTGAATCGCACCACCGCCGAGTCCACGGATCCGAAAGTCATCGCGCGCGAAGGCGTGCTGTTCAATTGGGCGCCGACGCGTAATGTCTTGATCGCCGATCCCCAGGCAAACCGCCTGGTGGTGCTCGACATTACCGACGACGGCACGCTTTTCCATGCGACCTCGCGCTATCTCTCCTCGCCCGTGTTCAACGTACCGATCGACATTGCACCCACGACGCGCGAAGTTGCCGCGGGTAGCTTTGCGAGCAATTCAACGCTGGGCGTGGGTTCCGACATTTATGTGCTGAACCGTGGCGACAACACGATTGTGCGCGTGGGCTTGAATGGCGAAGTGCAAGCGATCCGCAACATTGTCGCGAACCTGACGGATTTTCGTGCCAACGGCATTGCGATCTCCTCGGACGGCCAGACAATTTATGTCACGGTCACAACACCTCACGGCGGCGGCGCGCTGTTGGCGATACCCGCTTTCGGCCAAAGCACCGCGATGGCGCAATTGTTTAATCAAGCGAAAACCGCGGGCATGACCGGTAGCTTCATGGACTTTGCCAAGTTCATGTTCTCGGCGGCATTCACGCCGGATCAAGGCGTCGGACCTTTATTTAACCAGCAGTCCTGCGTGGCCTGTCATAACTCGCCGGCGGCCGGCGGTATGGGAATAGCGTCAGGTCAAGACATCCAGCGCGTGGGCCATGTTGAACCGGATGGATCGTTTGATGCGCTCACCAATCGCGGTGGCCCCACGGCACGCATGCACTCGGTCGCCGAACTGGGCGTCCCGTGCGGTCTGCCGGTCGGACCGGCGCCTTCGGCAAATGTCACGTCGTTACGCAACGCGATGAGCTTGCGCGGTAATGGACTGATGGACGACATCGCACCGGGCGATATCCTGGCTAACATGGCACTGCAACCGGCGGGCGTACGCGGCCGGCCCAACATGCTGGAGGATGGACGCATGGGTAAATTCGGCTGGAAGGCCGATGTTCCGACGCTGGTCGAGTTCATGGGCGATGCATTGCGCAACGAGATGGGCGTGACCAATCCGGTTCAGCCCGATGATGAAGTGAATGGTTGCGGCGCCAACACGCAAACCCCGGAAGTTGACGCTCTGGCCCTGCAGGCCACGGCAATGTTCCTGAATAACATCGATCCGCCCGCTCCGGCGTCGTGCTCCAGTCTGGCCGGTGCGGCCGTGTTTGCATCTACGGGTTGCGCAAGCTGTCATACGCCGTCGCTGCCGGGCCCCGGTGCACGTATCGCCGTGCGTCTGTACTCGGATTTGTTGCTGCACGACATGGGCTCCGCGCTGGCTGATCAAATGCAGCAGGGTTCGGCAAAAGGTAACGAGTGGCGTACCATGCCGCTGTGGAGCCTTGCCGAGCGCGGTAAGTTCCTGCATGACGGCCGGGCTCGCACGGTGGCGGATGCCATCTCGGCGCACGGCGGTCAGGGCCAGGCGGCACGCGATGCTTACATGGGCTTAAGCGACGCCGACAAACAGTCGATGGGTCAGTTCCTCAACTGCATCTAGTTGACGGACTGAATACACCGTCACATTGAACCGAGCGGGATAGTTCCAGTCGCGAGCTATCCCGCTCTCACTTTAGCGGCGATTGGGAGTACGCACTCCGCCGGAGTGAACACAACCGTACTTACATTAGTCATAACCGACTTCAAGGTGCGCCGCACCTTGATCCAATTTTCTTCAACCTTAGAGTGAGGCAACCATGCTGCGAACGAGTGACGATGTCTATCTGATCTCTGTACTGACTGCCGTGCTGTTATTCAGTGCAACACACAGCGAGGCGGCAGAAAACGACGTGACCCCTGACAAGGTCGTTTCCGCGCTTGAGAATACGTTTGGCGTAACTCCCGGTGAACGGCGCAATCACATCAAAGGTACTTGTGCCACCGGCGAATTCATCGGCGCCAAGGACGTCGCGGCATACTCGCGCTCAGCATTATTCTCCGGCAAACCGATCCCGGTGGTCGCGCGCTTCTCTTTGGCGGGCGGCAATCCAAAAGTGCCGGATACCGCGAAAAGCGGACGCGGCATGGCATTGGAATTTCAGTTACCCAACGCCGCACTGCAACACATGACCATGTTGAACACGCCGGTCTTCGGAGCTGCAACGCCTAAAACATTTCTCGATCTCATGGCTGCCAGCCAGTCCGATCCCGCCACCGGAAAACCCGATCCGGAAAAAATAAAGGCGTTTAAAGCATCGCACCCCGACAATGCCGCGCAAGCCGCATTTTTGGCGAATAATAATCCGCCCACCAATTACGCCAACAGTTCCTATTGGGGAATTCACACTTTCAAATTCGTCAATCAGGACAAGAAGACCACATTAGTGCGCTGGCGCTTCGTACCCCAAGACGGCGAACAGCGTTTGTCCGACGACGCGTTGAAATCCTCGCCGCCGAATTTCCTCGAGCAAGCCCTCATCGACCGGGTTAAGCGTGGCCCGGTTCGTTATGACATGATGCTGACGCTCGGCATGCCGGGCGATCCGGAAAATGACCCGACACTCGCCTGGCCCGAGGACCGCAAGCAGCTCAAAGCCGGTACCTTGACAATTTCTTCCGCGCTGCCGCAAAAAGGCGCCGCATGCGAAAAAATCAACTACGATCCGCTGACCATGGCCGACGGCATCGAACCCACCAATGACCCGGTACTTCTGTTCCGTTCACCGGCCTATGCGTTGTCATTTGCAAAACGCTCGGGCGGGTTATAAACATGGCGCCACGGCGAGGCGTGGAACCGTGCCACCTCGCCGTGGCGTCGCCAAGCTCCCAAGGGAATGCATTACCGCCGATACGGCTACGTCGAAATAGCTTTGGATAATTGCGAAATCACGTGCCTGGTTATGACTAATTGCTGTGTAGCGATATTGCTCATCAACCACAGATTCCCTGCGATTGCTTCAATCATTATTGGGATAAATTGATATGGGGTGAAGCGTGAAAAGATGGTGCCGGGTAGAGGAATCGAACCCCCGACCTGCCGCTTACAAGGCGGCTGCTCTACCGACTGAGCTAACCCGGCTGCGTATCGGCGGCTATTTTAAACGTGATGGAGTTTATTTACACGCGCGCTTTTGCTTTTCAACCCCTTCCGCTCCACCAATCGCGTCTTTGAGTTGCGCTGCGGTTAACACACTACGCGGCCCGGCTTCGTCGACGTCGATCCAGTATTGCGTGATGCTGTCGAAGTGTTTTTCTACTACCGGCCGAAATCCTAATTTGACCAGCGCGTTCACGCGCTTATTGGCTAAGGCTTCCGAAGCATAGACGCCCAGCGAGATCATGTTTTCATATTCGCCGTTGTTGATGACGGTGGCGTCGGCGACTTTTTTCTTGTGTAGCTCATCAAGCCGTTTCTGCGCCGCACGCTCATCTTTCGTGGCTTCAATCACCCACCATTGTTGCGCGCTGTGGACTTCCTGCTCACGGAAGGTCGCCCGTAAAACCAGTTTTGCAAGCTTGCCCAAGGCCGCGTCCGCCTTCTCCTGCACTTTGAAGGGTCCCAACGAAAAACACGCCGTGGCATCGGGTTCGGCGATGGGCGGGGGATTTTCCCGCGCCAATCGTTCCTCGCGCTTGCGCGCCGCCAGGTTAGCTTCGATGCGTTCGGCTTGCCGCGCTTCCGCGGCCAGAACTTTCTTTTCGAGGTCGGTCAGGGGTGGCGCGGAGTCTATGCCTCCAGAGGCCGGCAGCGGCGTGCGTAATTCGCGCGCATTGGCACGCGGGGGATCTTCGATTGACGCCCGCGGGGATTCGCGCGGGCGCGGTGTGGGTGTGGTGATTACAGGCTCGGCGATTTCAGGGGCACTGCGGCTACCACTCTCCATTTCATGCAACAGGCGAATGGATTTAGTGCCCGTGCCCGTCGATTTAGCCACGGCCACAGGTTCACTGGAAGGCTGATGCAATTGATGCCAAATCAGGAACGCGGCATTCACGAATAGCAGCAGAAAAAAAGCCAGCCTCATGCGGCGCTTCCTGCGAATACCGCCAATCCGTCCAATACCAGATAGGGTTCGTGGCGCAGCGTGGCGCGTACCAATGGCATGAGCACAGGCGCATCGCCGCCGGTGATCACGCCGCTGACGGGTGTATTCAAGTTGCGCTGCGCATCAGTCAAGACCCGGTCGATAAAGGCCGCGCCGGTGAGGCGCGTGCCGGCGAGCACGCCGCTTTGCGTATCGGTGGCCAGCCACACTTCAGGAACGTCCGCATCTTGCCGCATGGCGCCAATGCCGGAGGTATCGCGCGTCAGCGCACTGCACATGGCGGTCAGGCCGGGAGTAATCAGTCCGCCGCGATGTAATCCGCTGCTATCGAAAATGTCGGCTGTGATGGCGGTGCCGCAATCGATCACGCACACCGCGGTGCCGGGAAGCGCATGGCGCGCGGCGATCATCGCCAGCCAGCGGTCCACTCCCAGCCGGTCGGGTTTCACATAGGCATTTGTCACGCCATGACCCGTCTTCTGTGAGTGTGCGAACTCGGTGTGCAGTTGCCAGCGCTTCTGCACCCAGTCGTAAAGGGCGTCCGCGATTTTGGTGCCGACCACGTTCGACACCAGCACGCGCTCGGGCGCCGCGAGGCCGCGCCATTGCGCATCCAGATTAAGCGCGAATAACGCGGGCTCGTGCGCCACCGCGCCGGTGCGGGTGTGCACTCCGTTTTCCCACAATGACCACTTCATACGCGTGTTGCCGATATCCGCCAGCAGGATCACGTCGATACCTCTCTTAAACTGAGTTCACCCGAAGCATAGGCGCGGGTCGCGCCGCCGTGTGCAAATAATAACGCACCCTGTGCGTCGATGCCTTCCACCTTGCCGCGCAAGGTTTGCTGCGGTAAATGCAGCAGCGCCGGTTTGCCCGCGTAGACATCGCGCGCGCGCCAGCGCGGCAAAAAACCTGCGAATCCCTCGCGCTCGAAAGCCTGCAAGGCCAGCAGCGTGTGTTGCAACACCCGCGCGGCCAGAGGATTGCGTGCCGGTGCCGCACCGTTAATTGAAAGCATATCCACCCAAGGCTGGTCGATGGCGTGCGCGGCCTCCTGCGGCATCGCGATATTAATGCCAATACCGGCCACCACATAGCATGGGCCGGACGATTCGCCCGCCATTTCCACCAACACGCCCGCCAGTTTCCTGCCTTGCCAAACCACATCGTTCGGCCATTTCAAGCCAATACCTGGCGCCTCGATTTGCAGTGCTTCGGCGACCGCGATCCCCAGCGCCAGACTCAAGCCGCCAACCACCGCGGCACCGGAATTAAAACGCCATAACACCGACAAATAAATATTGCCGCCGAACGGCGAAACCCAGGTGCGGCCGCGCCGTCCACGGCCCGCGCTTTGATGCTCGGCCAGACAAGCCCAGCCGCCGGGGGCCCCGCGCTGCGCGTGTTCCACCAGATAGGCATTGGTCGACGGCAATTCCAGATGCACGTCCAGGCGCTTCAATACCGCCCGTGCCAGAGGCGTCAGCGAATCGCGGATAGCTTCGACGCTCAGTAACTCTAACGGCGCCGGGAGGCGATAACCTTTGCCCGGCACCGCATAAGCATCAATGCCGAGGCTTTTCAGCATTTGCAGATTATTCCATACGGTCGCACGCGTCACGCCCAGGGACTTGCCCAACGCCACGCCGGAATGAAAGCGGCCGTCGGCGAGCAGGCGCAGCAAGGCGTGCGGGTCGCTCATTGCGTCAGCAAGCCGCGCGCCGTGGATTGCAGTATCCAGCTGCGCACCATTTCGCGCAGGCCCGCGTCAAAAAAATCCATGGGGTTGTAATCATCGGTCAACACCAGCGCATCGGCATCCGCCGGAAACGTATAGTTGTTGCGCATGTATGTGCGTACCTCGGAATTAACGCGCGGGTGAATGGCAAGTCCCGGAACCTCGCCCAGCGGCAGCAGCGTGCGCGGGGGACCGGTGTACGCGAAGATTTCCAGATTGCCGATCCCTTGCGTGGCCGCCACATCGAACCCCGGATATACATCGACGGTTTCAAACACGCTACGTAAAGTACGCATCATCGACGCGGTCATGCGCCGTTGTTCGCCGATGCTGCCGATGAAGTTGATACCCAGCACGCCGCCGGGGCGTAACCGTTGCGCGAGCAGTTGATACATTTCACGGCTGACCAAGTGATGCGGCATCAGATCACCGCTGTAAGCGTCGAGGATGATGTAGTCGTACGTGCGCGGCGTGGTCAGCAGAAAATGGCGCGCATCGGCGATCACCACATCGCCGCTGGTTTTAAAACCAAAGTGGTCGCGCGCCAATTGCGGAATCACCGGGTCGATGTCGACCACGTCGGTGCGTATGCCGCGCGCGCTGTAGCCGGCGGCAATAAACCCCGCCCCCACGCCGACCACCAGACAATCCCGGCCGTTGGGTTGAAGCCGGTAAGGCATGTATTGCATCAGGTATGCATAAGGATGCACCGGCAGGCCCGTGCGCACATCCTGAGTTCCCTGCACCAAACCGTCGATCATCAATTGACGCTCGACCCTGTCGCCATAGTCCATCTCGACAACTTTGATCGCGCCGTAAAAAGTGTCGCCTGAAAATACCTCGTGCACCTGCACGCCAGGCATGCTCAGCGCGGGCGGCACAATCCATTGTGGTGCCAAAGCGATACCTAATAGCACCGCAACGGCAGCGACCACCAAACGCCGCAGCACGGCGAAATACACCGCTGCGATCAGCAACAAAGTAATACCGACCACGTAAAACGCTTGGCTTACGCCCAAATGCGCGATCAGATAAAACCCGGTGAGCGCGGTGCCGGCCACACTGCCGATGGTAGATAGCGCATACAAACCACCGACGGTGCGCCCAATGTTGGCGACCGCGCGCGCGGCGATTTTGACCAGATACGGCGACACGCAACCCAGCAACAGCAAGGATGGACCAAATAATATCAGCGAGCTGACGAAGGCCCCGGTGCGCAACCCCAACGGCAGAGCCGCTTCCAGCACCGGAGCCTTTAGCCAGGGAACGAGCAACACACAGACCCCGGCGGCGGCAATCAACCCATACAAATCAGAACTGTGTCCGCGCCGGTCGGCCATCACGCCGCCGAACCAGTAACCGAGCGCAAGCGAAATCAAGGTGACGCTGATCAGGGAGGTCCATACAAACAGACTCACGCCGAAAAACGGTCCGATTACGCGCGACCCCAGCACCTCGATTACCATCACCGCTCCGCCGCAGACCAGTGCACTGAATAACAGATAGGCAAACAACAATTTACTGGGACGGGCTTCGGTCATGGCTGCCTCTTAAAGAAATTAATTTCTTGATGATGAATGAGGATGTCGAAGCTCAGGGTGCGCCGCACGCCCCCCTTTAAGTTATGCAACATATTAAACATTTTTCGAGGCGAGGTGGTTACCGTTACATAGGCGCGTAGACGCGCACTTCCTGTGCGCGGCCTTTTACGCGGAAAGCGCCGCGCTCGCCCATGATCCGCGCCAGTTCGATGGGCAGGCGCTGATATACCTCCGCGCTGATCAGCACATCGGTCGCCAGTTCTTTATTCAGAGTTTCCAGGCGCGAGGCCACATTTACGGCGTCGCCGATGACGGCGTACTTCATACGCGTTTCCCCGCCCATGCTGCCCGCGACCACACGCCCGGTATGCACGCCGATGCGTGCCTTGAGCTGTGCGATGCCGCTTTTGGTCCAGCATTGCGCCAAACCGCTCGCTTGCCACTCGCCGTTCAGCTCCACCAAGCGATCCCGCATGGCCAACGCGCTGCTTAACGCCTGCTGCGGATGGTCCTCGCGAAAATACGGCGCGCCAAACACGGCGAGGATCGCGTCGCCGAGAATTTCAATCACGCAGCCATGATGCGCATCAATCAGGGCATTCATCGCGCCCAGATATTGGTTGAGCATGTCCAGCAGTTGCGCCGGCGGCAAGTGTTCGCAAATAGTCGAATAGCTCGACAGATCGCTGAACAAAATGGTGACCTCGCGCTCTTCCGCGCCGCGCGCCGCGCTATCGCGGTGTTCGAGCAGCTCGCGCGCGACATCTTCGCTTACGTAGCGCCCGAAGGTGGCGCGAATGAATTCGCGATCTTGTAAACCTTCCGCCATTTTATCGAAATGACGGCTCATCAAACCGAATTCGTCGCGCCGATCGAGACCCAGGCGCGTGGTGAGTTCGCCGCGCGCGACCGCCGCCGTCGCATCGATGATGCGTGTCAAGGGATCGCGCACGCTGCGCGCGACCGCCAGCGAAATCACACCCAACAACATCGCGGCAATCCCAAACACCGCCAAAGTGACCCACAAAACATCGTGTTTCATGACTTCAATACGCGACGCCTGCACATCCGCGCCGACCAGCGCGACGCCCTTGCCGGTGGCGTCGCGCACCGGCGCATAGCCTGACAAGGTCAGGCCGAATTCATCGCGGAACGGTTCGTCTTCGACCGCCGGCGCATTAAAACCGCTCTGCAATACCGGTAGCGCCGTGGCATCGTATTCATCGCCCGGCGTGGCAAGGGCGCCATCTTTGACAAAATCGATAAAGAATCGCAACCGGCCGGGCTGATCGGTCAGACGCAGCAAATAAATGCTTTGGATATCGCTGTCGGTATGTGCCGCCGCGGCAAAGCGCGTGCGCAATTCTTCGTGGTAAGCGGTCGCCGCCTGCGCGTCGAGCGCCACTTCGGCCAGTCGTTCGGGGCTGACCGTCGCCGCTAATCCGGTCACGGTCGTGAGCAGGCGCCGCTGCAAGTGCGTCAACTCGGAATTGACGCTGTAGAAATAAAAAATGGTCGCAATCAGCGCCAGCGACAGCAATACCGTGCCGCCGTACAATCCGGTCAGGCGCAGGTGGAAGCGCTGCCATGCGCGCAGGCGCAACAACGGATCGGCCACAGCCTTGATCAGCTTGGACGGATCCTCCGGAATCTGTAGGGGTGTCGCAGACATCGCTGGGCGGGCGTCACATTATGCGAGGGTGCCATCTTCTTACAATTCATCTGCCGCTTCAATGAGGCGAGTTACGCTCACGTTTGCCGGAATTTGTCCGATGACTTTACCTGCGCATGTATCAAACCTTGAGCATTGGAAACTTATCATGAACCGTAATAACAGCCTGCTGCTCCTGAGCCTGTGTGCGATGTTAATGATCAACCATGCGCAGGCGGAACTGTATTCGTGGAAAGACAGTAACGGAAAAACCATTTACAGCGACCGGCCGCCTTTGGACGGGGAGCAAAAAGTGGCGAGCGAACCCGGCGGCAAGACATCGAAGGATACGGCTTCGAGCGACAAAGGCGAAGATCCGCGCGCGGCGATTCGCCGCGATGAGGCCAAAAAAAAGAAGCTGCAGGATAACGATAAAAAGCTGATCAAATGGCGCTGCACCGAACTCGAAAAGGAATACCAAAACTTGCTGGTCGCCTATGATGATCTGGTTAAAACCGACGCCAAAAAAGCGCAGGCGCTAAAAACAGACGCCGACAATCACAAGGACACCCTCGACAAGCTGTGCAATTAATCTTGCGCAGCTTATTCACCCAGATAGGCATGCCGGACCTGCGCATCGGTCAGGAGTTTGTCGGCGTTACCGGTTAATACGATCGCCCCGCTTTCCATGACATAGCCGCGCCGGCTGATTTCAAGCGCGCGTTTGGCATTTTGTTCCACCAGTAAAATCGTCACGCCGTCCTGCGCGATCACCCGAATGGTTTCGAAAATCTTTTCCACCATCAGCGGCGCCAGGCCCATGCTGGGTTCGTCCAGCAACAGCAATTTGGGGCGGCTCATTAACGCGCGCCCCATCGCCAGCATCTGTTGTTCACCGCCGGACAAGGTGCCGGCTTTTTGCATACGCCGTTCGGCGAGGCGCGGAAATAATGTAAAGACGCGCTCAAGATCGTTTTGAATCACGGCGCGGTCGCGGCGCAGGTAGGCGCCCATGTCGAGATTTTCCGCCACGCTCATGCGCCCGAAAATACCGCGCCCTTCCGGGATCAACGCCAAACCGAGGCGCGCGATGGCATGCGCGGGTTGCCGGGTAATAGCCTGGCCGTCGTAATACACCGAACCGTGGGCGGGCGGCAGCAATCCGCATAACGCTTTCAGCAAGGTGGTTTTACCGGCGCCGTTGGCGCCGATCAGACACACCAGCTCGCCGCGCTCGACGTACAAGTCGACCTCGGTTACGGCTTTAATACCGCCGTAAGAGACGGAAAATTGCTTTAATTCAAGCAGCTTCACGCGACCGCTCCACCCAGATAAGCCTCGATCACGCGTGGATCGGTGCGCACGTGCGCGGGCGCGCCTTCGGCGATTTTTTTACCATAGTCAAGCACTGCCACCCGGTCGCATAAACCCATCACCAGTTTCACGTCGTGTTCGATCAGCAGCAGCGTTATGCCTAAAGTGGAGCGCAAATCTTGCAGTAACTGCGTGAGCGCGGCCCGTTCGCTGGGATTCATGCCGGCGGCGGGCTCGTCCAGCGCGAGCAGCTTGGGTTCGGTCGCCAGCGCGCGCGCGATTTCCAGGCGCCGCTGATCGCCGTAACACAGGTGTTTCGCCAAGCTGCGCGCATGCCTCCCGATGCCCGCGACCTCGAGTAATTCGTGCGCGCGCCGGCGCATCGCCGCCTCTTCGCTGCGCACCCCGACGGTACGTGTGATGGCGCCCCACACTCCGGTATGCGTGCGGCAATGCCGCCCGACCATGACATTTTCAAGGGCGCTCATGTTGGCGAACAGGCGGATATTCTGAAAGGTGCGCGCCAAACCCAAATGCACAATCGCGTGCGGCTTGCAGGCAAGCAAGGCCCGGCCGTCGAAATGCACCTGTCCGCCGGTGGCGGTATACAGCCCGGTGAGCACGTTGAACAAGGTGGTTTTACCGGCGCCGTTGGGGCCGATCAAGCCGAAAATTTCACCGGCGTTGACGCTCAGCGACACATCGCACAGCGCGGCCAGACCGCCGAAGGATTTGTCGATATGTTCCGCGACGAGCAAGGTCATTTGCTGGCGTCATACATGTTGGCGCGCTCTTGTTCGAGCACAGCGTCGTCGGCATTGAATTCACGCGCGCGGCGCCGCGACGGCAGCAAACCTTCCGGACGCAAAATCATCATCGCCACCAGCGCGAGACCGAAAATCAACATGCGTAAATCGGTCGGCTCAACCACCACGCGCCCGAACAGCATGCGTTCGAGTTCGCCGATATAACGCAGCGCCTCGGGCAACACGGTCAACAAAACCGCACCCAGAATCACCCCGGGCAGATTGCCCATGCCGCCCAACACGATCATGCACAGAATCATGATCGATTCGAGCAGATTGAAACTCTCCGGACTGACAAAGCCTTGAAACCCGGCGAATAATCCCCCGCTCAACCCGGCAAATGACGCACCCATCGCGAACGCCAGCAGCTTGATGTTGCGCGTGTTGATGCCCATCGCGGCGGCCGCCACTTCGTCTTCACGAATCGCGATCCACGCGCGCCCGATACGCGAGTCTTGCAACCGCAGGCACACAAAAATGCTCAGCAAGGTGAGCGCGAGAAACACATAATAAAGCAAGGTGCCGCCGGTAAATGTCATGCCCAGCAACGTCTGGGTTTGGTTCAAACTGAACTCGCCCACGCGTAATGGATCGATCAGATTGACCCCTTGCGGACCGTTGGTGATGTTGACCGGCGCATTCAGGTTATTGAGAAAAATACGGATGATCTCGCCGAAACCCAACGTGACGATGGCCAGATAATCGCCGCGCAAGCGCAACGTCGGCGCGCCCAGCAGCACGCCGAAAAATGCCGCGACCAGCGCCCCCAGCGGCAAGGTCACCCAAAACGGCAAATGCAGGCCGAAATGCGGCGACGACAACAACGCGTACACATACGCACCCACGGCGTAAAACGCGATGTAGCCCAAATCGAGCAGGCCCGCATAACCGACCACGATGTTGAGACCCAGCGCGAGCATCACGTACAACAAAGTAAAGTTAAGCACGCGCACCCAGGCGCGTCCCAAACCAATATCCACCAGAAACGGCAGCACGGCCAATACAATGCCCAGCGCGACGAAGACTGTCCACGCGGCGCGGCGGTCATGTTTGAGGCGGGACCAGTGAAATGCTTGTATCGAACCCTGTTTCATTGACTGTTGCCCACCCGCTTGAGGGCGTCGGTTAATCCAGGACCGCTATTAAAACGCAGCGCGCGCTGTAGCAATTCGGAACGTTCGGCGTTGGTCATTTCATTCTTTTCAAACAACAAACCCGCAAATAAATCCGCGATCACTCGATCTTCGCGGTAGGAGAGATAAATCGCCATTTCGTTCATCAAGCGCACATACACTTTCGGCCGCTGCGCCAACTGCCTGATCGACATCGGCGGCGACAGGGGGTGAAAGTAAACTATTTCGGATTTTTCGATAAGCCCGCTGTTCTGCGCAACGCGGCGCACCACCACCACGGCGGACGGCTCGCGATACACGCGCGCCCATTCGGCGATGGGAAATAAACGTTCCAGTTCCGCGGGTGAGCCCACGACCGCGTAATTGATGTTCCACTGCGCTAAATCCTCCGGGTGATCGAGATAGCGATTGGTGTCGCCAAACACCGTGTGGTGGTTATATTGAAAAATGCGCCGCAGCGGGGTGATGAAAAATGCCAGGTATCCGCCGAAATGACCTGAATTATAGAGGTTACCCTGCAAATTTTCCGCTTGGATAAAACGCGCCGAACCGGCGGGAAGAAATTCATCGCTCACACCATATCCGAAAGACTGCGGCGTGTGCGCGCCGGTAAATTTAATATCGGTGATATACGCAAGCAACGCCAGCGCAAGCGTAGATAACGCAAGCGGACGCAACAGCGCATAGCGGCGCCTCGACGCCAACACCGACGCGGCCTGTGTCGCCAACGTTGCGAGCAACGCGGCGTCGACCAATGCAAATGCGCCGATAACGCGAGAGTAACGCACGGCCAGGAGGGCAAACGGCGCAACCATCAGCACTTGCGTGAGATCGATTTTATCGCGCGCGCTTACCAAGCCCATCACGGTCGCAACCAACATGAGCCAGAACAGTTTGTGCTCACGCCAGTTCGCCGGCTGAAATTCCATGGTGGCCGCGACCAGCGCATTGCCGTTGATGAACTGGATAAAAATGTCGTACGAGCGCAGCCCGTAAGGATCGATCACCAACGCGAGGAGCGTAAGCACGCAAACAATATTCAATACCCGCAAACGTTCGCGCGGCATCGGGACAAGGCCGCGCCATGCCGGCAAGTGGGTATTGAGCCAAGGCTTGATATTTTCACCGGTGACAAACGCAAGTAACACGATCAGGCCGAAGATCGCGCCGTGCAGCGAATCCCACAACACCAAAATAACCGGAACGGCATAGAGAAATTTAACCTTGCAGCGCTGCGCGCGGAAGCTGTAAAGCAGATAGCTCAGTGCGGCCACGCCCAGCAAGGAAAATAATTCGGGGCGCTCGATATAGCGGTAAAAACCGGCCGTGATCGCGGTAACCACGAGTACCGCGCTCAACGCCGGGGTGGCACCCAGCAAACGATTCGTACGGTAAACAAAAACTGCAATCACCAGCGTAAGCAATAGCTTCAACCCCAGCAATCCGGAACCGCCCCACCGCTCGTAGATCAGAAAAAATATGATCTGGCTTAACCATTCGTGATTGCTAAACGGCGTTCCGAAGGCGGTGTAGGAGAAGCGTTCTTCGTTGACGATATGACCGGTGCTTAACATTTCGCGGCCATTGGCCAGGTGCCAGTACATGTCGTAGTCGAAAACCGGGTATAAAACCACGACCACAATGCACACCAGCATTGCGATGAAAATAACAACCCGGGGAGTAAACATCTGCGGCACAGGCATGTTTGAAGATCGTTACGCCCGGTCCACCACACGCTCGCCCAGCAAACCCGACGGACGAAACACCAGCACCAGGATCAGCACGAAGAATGCGAACACGTCTTGATAATGGCTGCCGAGAAAGCCGCCGGTGAGATCGCCGATGTAACCGGCGCCGAGACTTTCGATCACGCCCAGCAGCAACCCGCCCAGCATCGCGCCGGCGAGGTTGCCGATGCCGCCCAGCACGGCGGCGGAAAACGCTTTGAGCCCGAGTAAAAATCCCATGTAGTAATGGGCGAGTCCGTAATAGGCACTGACCATGACCCCAGCCACGGCGGCGAGCGCCGAACCCAGCATGAAGGTCACCGAGATGACGTTGTTGACATTAACGCCCATCAGGCTGGCGACCTGCGGCGACTGCGCGGTGGCGCGCATCGCGCGGCCGAGCCTGGTTTTTTGCACCAGCAGCACCAAAGCTGCCATCAACATCACCGATAACACGACGATGAAAATTTGCACATCGGAGATGGTCGCTCCGCCGATCTCGTGCGCGCTGGTCGGCAGAATCGGCGGGAAAGGGATGTATTGGCGCCCCCACAACAACATCGCGCCATTCTGCAACACGATGGATACGCCGATCGCGGTGATCAGCGGCGCCAGACGCGGCGCGTGGCGTAAAGGTCGATATGCGACCCGTTCGATGCCGTAACCCAGCGCCATGCACACCGGCACCGCGGTTAATACCCCGCTCAGCGCGATCATCACACCCGGCATGTCAACACCGGTCCCTACCAGCGCGGAAATCACCGCAAGGCTGACCATCGCGCCGATCATGGTGATTTCGCCGTGCGCGAAATTAATCAGCTCCAGAATGCCGTACACCATGGTGTAGCCCAGCGCCACCAGCGCGTACACGCTGCCCAGCACCAGGCCGTTGATGAGTTGTTGAAGGAAGATATCCATGCAAGCGG
>CAZHHW010000036.1:25491-28776 GCA_964532385.1 uncultured Gammaproteobacteria bacterium
CCTTGCAGATCGCCCTTGGCATCGAAGCTGATCTGGCCGGTCACGCCGGTGAAATTCACTTTGCTCAGGGCCGGTAAATAAGTTTGCGGTTCGACCGAGTTGGCGGCCTTCATTGCATTGATCATGGCCCACGCGGCATCGTACGCGTACGGCGCATAAAGCTGGATCGCGCCGTATTTCGCAGTGTATTTGCCGACAAAATCTTTACCGCCCGGCATGGTCTCGACCGGCAAGCCGGGCGACGAAGCGATCACGCCTTCGCCGTCGCTGCCCGCGATGCTGACGAACTCGGTGGTTTGCACGCCGTCGCCGCCCAGCAAGGTGGCCTTGAGACCCAAGCGTTTCATTTGCTTGGCCATCGGCGCGCCTTGCGGATACATGCCGCCGAAGAACACCACATCCGGCTGCTTGCCCTTGATCGAGGTCAGAATCGCGGTGAAATCGTTGGCCTTGTCGCTGGTGTATTCGCGCACCACGACTTGCGCACCGGCCGCTTTGGCGGTTTTCTCGAATTGATCCGCCAGACCCTGCCCGTAGGCGGTGCGGTCATCGATCACGGCGATTTTTTTCGCGCCCATTTTGGTCGCCGCATAATTGCCAAGCACTGATCCCTGTTGCTCGTCGTTCGCCATCACGCGAAACGCGGTTTTATAGCCCTGGCCGGTATACGGAATCGCGGTGGCGGACGGCGAGATTTGCGGAATACCCGCATCCGAATAAATTTTCGACGCCGGAATACTGGTCCCGGAATTCATATGGCCGATCACGCCCTTCACTTTCTGGTCGGCCAGTTTTTGCGCGACCACGGTGGCGGTGCGCGGATCGGTTTGATCGTCTTCGCTCAACATTTCAAACTTTACTTTCTTCCCGCCGATCGTCAAACCTTGGGCATTGGCTTCGTCAAACGCCATGCGTGCGCCGTTCTCGTTGTCTTTACCCAGTGAGGCTTGCGGCCCGGTGAGCGGCGCCACCGAACCCACGCGAACCACCTCTTCGCTCGCGCTGGGCGCGGCGGCAGCTGCCGTGCCGGTGGTAGGTGTTGGCGCGGGCGTTTCTTTTTTTCCGCACGCGGTGGCGGCGACACAGCATAATGCGATGATTAGCGGACGGTATTTCACGATCATTCTCCATTGATTTTTTGGACAAACCTGCGACCGCCTCAGTGTAGCTCAAATTTATCCCCTGAATCGCCGTGCTTGACCGGCGGCCGCAAGTCTTCTAGCGTGCTCACATGCAGGAAGACCATACAAAATTCGACGCAGCGGTAAATCGCGCGGCCGGCATCTTGCGCAGCGGCGGCATCGTCGCGTACCCCACCGAAGCGGTTTACGGCTTGGGGTGCGACCCGCGCAACAAGCAGGCCGTGCAGCGCCTGCTTGAGATCAAACAACGCGATCCGCTCAAAGGTCTCATTTTGATTGCTGCCTCCTTCGACCAACTCGCTCCCTATTTACAAGCGCTTGATGACAACACCCGCGCCCGCATCATGCCCACTTGGCCGGGACCGGCCACCTGGCTGCTGCGCGCGCGTGACGACGTATCCCCGCTGCTGCGCGGCGCGCACCATACCCTGGCCGTGCGTGTGACCGCGCATCCGCAGGCCGCCGCGTTATGCCGCGCCTTCGGCGGCGCGCTGGTTTCCACCAGCGCCAATCGCAGCAACAGCATGCCGGCGCGCGCTTCAGAACAGGTGCGTGCGGAACTGGGCACCGACCTCAACGACATTCTGGAAGGTTCTGTCGGCACGCTGGCGAATCCCACGGAAATCCGTGATGGCGCCACGGGCAGCGTATTGCGCGCGGGTTAAGGCGCGTTATTTACAATCAGGATATCGATGTCATCCCTCATTACTTCCGCTGCTTCGAGTCGCTTGTTATTGTTTGTTCACCCCCTGAAAACCCCTGTACCTTCCGGGCCGCAACCTCCCCCACGTTGCGGCCCATTTTTTTTGCCGCAGGTCTCGTGTACGCTGCCCGCTTGGAAAAATGATGTAGCGGGGACAACGTGATGAGCGCGCCAGACATACATATCGTTAAAAATTATTTGCTCGATTTACAGGACCGCATCTGCGCCGCGCTGGAATCCGAAGATGGCCAGGCGCGTTTCGCCGAAGACCGTTGGGACCGTGCCGGCGGCGGCGGCGGGCGTTCACGCGTGCTGGCCGAAGGTGCCGTATTTGAACAAGCGGGGGTCGGCTTCTCGCATGTATTCGGCGATAAATTGCCAACCTCCGCCACCGCGCATCGCCCGGAACTGGCCGGCCGCAAATGGCAGGCCGTGGGTGTGTCGCTGGTCATCCATCCGCGTAATCCGTATGCGCCCACCTCGCACGCGAACGTGCGTTTTTTCATCGCTGAAAAACCCGGCGAAACACCGATCTGGTGGTTCGGCGGCGGTTTCGATCTGACGCCATATTATGGCTTCGATGAGGACTGCGCGCATTGGCATCGCACCGCAAAAGCCGCCTGCGATCCGTTCGGCCCGGATGTTTACGCGCGTTATAAAAAATGGTGCGACGAATATTTCATGCTCAAGCATCGCAACGAACCGCGCGGCATCGGCGGCTTGTTCTACGACGATCTGAACGAGTGGGGTTTTGACAAATGCTTCGGCTTCATGCAAAGCGTCGGCGATCACTACATCGAAGCTTATCGTCCGCTGGTCGCGCGCCGCAAAAACACGCCCTATGGCGAACGCGAACGCGATTTCCAGTTGTATCGGCGCGGCCGTTATGTCGAGTTCAATCTGGTCTACGACCGCGGCACCATTTTTGGCCTGCAAACCGGCGGGCGCACCGAGTCGATTCTGATGTCGCTGCCGCCGCTGGTGAAATGGCGTTACAACTGGCAGCCCGAACCGGGCACACCGGAAGCGAAATTATACGAAGTGTACCTGAAGCCTCACGACTGGGCTAAGTAGGGGCGCGATTCATCGCGCCCACCCCTCGGGCGCCATAAATGGCGCCCCTACACAACTCGAAGGCATGACCCGCTCACCCAACACCTTGCGCATCATCGGCGGCACTTGGCGCGGACGCAAACTGAATTTCCCGGATGTCGACGGCTTGCGCCCCACGCCCGACCGCGTGCGTGAAACCTTGTTCAATTGGCTGCAACCGGTCATCACCGGAGCGCACTGTCTTGACTTATTCGCCGGTAGCGGGGCGCTGGGCTTCGAAGCATTGTCACGCGGTGCGGCGAGCGTGGTGATGGTGGAACGCGACGGACATGCGGTGCAGCAACTGCACGAAAATATCACGCTACTGAAAACCTCCGCTGCGCAAGT
>CAZHHW010000037.1:0-9704 GCA_964532385.1 uncultured Gammaproteobacteria bacterium
AGGCCGGTGAGATGTTTGCCCCCTAGTCCGCTGGCTTTTATGCCGTCGTGGCACGTCGCGCAGCCGCTGGTGATTCCGCTGTGGTCCACTGAGGCGGGTTTCCAGGCCGACACCGCATGGCAAACACCACATTCTTCGGCCGTGGTAATGTGATTTAACTTCTGTCCAGTTGCAAAAACTCCGTCATGACAGCGTATGCACCCCGGTCCAATATCCTGGGCATGGTCCATCTTGATGGCTGGCTTCTTCCATATTGTGGTGCTGATGTGGCACTTCTCGCATAAGTTATTGGATTGAATATGCGTGGCCGGTTTGGACGTCGCACGAATCCCATTCGTGTGGCACAACACACAATTCGTTGTAATGCCTGCGTGGGTAAACGTAGCGGGCAACCAGGCTATCGTCGTGTGGCAAACGTCGCAGGATTGTGACGTGGGAATGTGGTCCGGAGGTTGACCTGGCGCACTGATCGCGGCCGCGAATAATGACGGTAGGGGTGGCTTGCTAATGCTGTGACAATCCAAACAGTGATTGGCGATGACTTCATTGTGAGTTTGGATGTGATTTGCAGTGGCCATCACGTCGGGCTTCCACGCGGTGACATTATGGCAAATATTGCAATTCTTATTGGTCGCCGCATGCAAAGCGGGCTGTGAATGGCAACCGGCGCTGGCACACGATCCTTTTATCGCCCGGTGATCGACTTTTTTAGTGGGTCGAAATGCATTGGTGGCGTGGCATAACTCGCATTCATTGTTCGATTGAACATGATTTACAGACTTGCCCTGCGCACGGCTCCCATCATGACATGTGAAACACGCGATGCCAGGAGCAGTTTCACTGTGATCGAAAGTAATTGTTGGTACCCAGAGCACAGTCTGATGGCAGGCCGCGCAATTGGAGGTTGTCTCGAAGTGACCCGTATTTTTTCCGGTGGATTGCACACCGTTATGGCATGACACGCATGGCGCAGTTGTGGCGCTGTGATCCATTTTGGCGCTGACGGAAAATCCACGCGTCGTATGGCAAACATCACATTGTTGAACGGTGGGAACATGATTGATGTGTTTGCCGCGTGCCGCTTTGCCGTCATGGCATCCCGTGCACTGCGTTGACAACCCATTAAAAATGGCATCGACGTGGCACGCTTCGCAACGCTGAAGAACGTGCAAGCCTGTCAGAGGAAAGCCAGTGGAAAGGTGATCGAAATTTTCATCCAGGGGTTTGGAATCGTTCCCGTGCACGGCTACTACATGCATCAGCGCAAAAAGCGCATACAGGCCGATCCAGAATCCCCGTAGCACTGTCCGTCACTCCTCTTCCGGTCCAGTACTTCTCTGAAGCAAATAAATGAAGCGCAAATATTCCGTATTTTTAGCCATGAGCCTTCTCACTGTAATTCTTCCATGGCCCAATAAGGTCTATAAATACAGGGGGTTTAGGCTTAAGTACAGCCAGCGTCAGCGAGATTGCCAAACACATCACAATCTTCCAGCCACACAGTCTTTTTCAAATTTCTTTATGAATCAGGGCGGTTTGCATTGAATTGGAGACGCCGTCAATTAATAGTCATGCCCTGTCTTAAATACTGAATAAAAACTTGAATAACGATGAGATGGGTCTTAGCCTTTAAAAATCTACATCGTAACCAAAGTAGAGCGTGGTCCGGGAGGAATTGGGATTGGTGCCGCCGGAATATCTGTCAAGATCGTAGCCAAGCTCGGCTTCAAAGCTCACCTGTTTTTTCCAGCGGTAGTCCGCTTTCACTGCCACCGACGGATGAGTCACCTTGCTGTTGTCGGTATTATTTTGCGTGGTATCCAACCGGATGCGCGGTCCGATGTACCACTGCTCGTCATAGGGGAAACGACTCTGCAAAAATAATGAAGTCTGGGAACGTCCCGACCCGCGAGAAAACTGTCCGCCAAAAATATGAATGTCGCGTTCGACAAAATAATTGCTGGCAATGTACTGCATCGAATACGAAGTGTCCGGACCGTATTTAGGCTGTTCTGGAATTACAGTGCTGCTCGCACAAAACGTATCCGTGGGCGTATCAGTGGGGTCGCGCAAACATCTCAAGGTTTGTAGAGCTGGCCTACTGTCAATACTCGACGTTGTGATATCGGCATTGATCTGGTTGTTCTGATCGATATCGTAGACCGCGCTTATCGTGAGCATGCGCGAAAGCGACGATAACCGGCGGACTTTTTCGCGAATCTCGGCCTCGCTCGCGATGGCTTGCAGGTCTTTAAACTTGGTAATGCCTTCGGACTGCAATGCACCGCTGGTAAACACCAATGGCTGTTGCCGGATGTTGTAATTCAGATCGATGCGCGTTTGATCATTGACCTTCCAGCCAGCGCGTAAAAACACCAGATTAAGCACCTGATAGGAAACGTCATAATCCGCCGAGGCGTATATTGAATAAATTTTGTCGGCATAGCGCACGTCTCCGCCCACGGCTTGCCGGTCAACGATGCCTTCGATATTTTGCTGAATGTAGTACGCGTTACCGTCCCAGTTTTCCACAAATGAACCTATCGACAGCGAGGCGCCGTAAAAAACCCGGCTGCCGGGGTTATCGCCCGATGAAAATGCTTTTGGGATACCCGCGCTCGCAGTGATTTCGTATTTAGGCAGGAACTCGTAACTCGCCTGTGCGCCGATGAAGCGGCCGAAAATCCCCCCCTTGTTGCTGGACTGGAGGCCGACCACCGCGGAATATTTTTGTAGTCTGTTTTTAATGTCAACGTAGGCAGTATTGAGTTCAGGGTCGTCCTTGCCTCCTCCTTGCAGAGGGTGTACTTCATGCTCATTGAAAAATCCGCGCACATCGTATTCTTCGTCACGATAGCGGCTCGATACATTCAGAAATGATGTCAAGGTGGAACGATTTGTGGTTCCGCCGTTGTCGGTTTTGGTAATGTCTTGATAATAGCGTTGTGAGAATCGCCCGAAGGTGTCGATCTCCGAATTTGTTTTGGCTTTGACTTCCTTTAACTTTTCGCGCGGTTCGACCTGCGCCAGATCAATTGCGGCCAACCGGTTTTTAACCCGCTCTGAACCTTCCCCTTCGGTGTACAGACGTAAATATTCCTGATATTCGAGCTTGGCGCGCGCTATCTGGCCTTTCTTTTCGCGTGCCACGCCGATGAGTTCTTTGGCTTCCTGCGAATATTTATGAGCGGGCAGTTGCAGTAATTTGCTCAACAACTGAATAGCCCGGCCATGATCATCCCGTGCCAGGGCTTGACGAACCTCTTCCATCATCTCGTCCAGTTTCTGATCCGACAGCAAGGGTTGATCGCCTTCCGCTCCCGCGCGTATGGTCATTCCGCCGGCATCTTTTTTTACACTGACAACCACGGATTTACCGCCGGGCCCGCTTGAGAGAGTGTATTCCACGGCAAATCGAAAACGCAGCGTGAGGAATGGGCCGCCCGGGACATCACCTTCGTAAGTGACATTTACCAGCGGCACCACATCATTAGCGGGCGGCAACATCGATTCGCGTTTTGCGGTGGCAGATGCAGACACATTATTCGATCCGGCCGCAGCGTCTGCCTTCTCGTCCCTGAGCTGTTCGACAGGCGCCTGTAATTGAATCTGTAGAATTTCACCCGCATTGGGGGGAAAGTGACGCAAATATTGGAGGGGCTGTGCGAAATCGATCTGCAGTTCAATGACCGTTTCTTTTTCGGTAATTTGAATCCCCTGCAGCACCGAGTCATGGCCCAGAGTGGTGCTTTTTTCAGCCTTTGCGGCGGCCGGAGGTTCCGCCGCCCATCCGGCATGCAACCAACCCAGCAGGACCAGAACGAGCATCCGGGACATACCGACAACGCATTGATTGCTTGCAGTCATTTTTACGACGCCGCGCCTGGAGTTGGCGCACTGGCCGGGAACACCACCATGAGGGCATTCATTCCCGTGTCTTGACGAAGCTCAAACTCGACGGTGCGCGTAAACAAAAATGTAACCAACGGGCCACCTTCTACATCACCTTCAAATGCAATATTAACGAGACCCAGTTGCTTGGCCAGCTCCGGGCGAACCTTGCTTATGCCCAGCGATTCCTTCCATTGAGTCTTTCCCAACGATACGAGGCGTAACTTAATCTGCAAAAATTCACCGTTATGTTCCGGAAAATGATTTTCATACCGCACCGGCACGGCAAAATTAACTTGCATCACCACAGCGTTATTTTCAGAAAAGGCCGTTACATCCTCAATTACAAGGCTGGGACCTGTAATTAGCGGCCACGCGTAATAAAAACCTAAGGCAGCGACGACGATAGCGATGAGGTACTTCACGTGATACCCGATTTGTTAGTTTTGATGTGTATTCAACAGCAAGGTACCGGCCTCATTCACAAAACCCAAACTGCATGCCAGTGTGATTGTGACATCGAGCGCACTGCCGGCTTCGTGAACCAGCTCACAGGTGGTCATGGTGATGGGAGGCGCGATTTTCCGCTTATTTCAAAGCAAATAGATTATCCGGAGATTAATTCCAGGCGATTAGCGGATAGTATGCTAGGAAAAACGGGCTGCATTTCAAACCGCCGAGGGAATAAACACCGATAGCAAGAACAAGCAGCCTTGCCCTCAATATAAAGGCAGGTCCTCAACGCCTTTACATCCCGCCGCCCATACCGCCACCACCGCCCCCACCGCCGCCTCCACCCGCCATTCCTCCACCCATTCCACCGCCGCCACCACCCATCGGCGGAGGGGTAGCTACAGGAGCCGGAGTGGGTGTGGGGACAGGTGTTGGCTGCGGAGTGGGAGCGGCCACTGACACAACCACCGACCAGTTAGCACTACCACCCGCCCCAGTGCAGATGAGAGTGAAGGTGCTGGTCGTGGTCAAATTGGGAATGGATTCACTGCCGACGACAGCTTTGACGCCGCTCCAGGAATCCGACGCATTACAGGCCGTGGCACCGGTACTGTTCCAGGTCAAGGTGGTGCTGCCTCCCGAGATCACATTGGTGGGGTTGGCCGAAAGGGAAACAGTCGGTGGAGTCACTCCCCCGCCACCGGCCGGGGGAGTGACGGCAACAGTAACGGAACGGCTAACGCCGCTGCAGGTCAAGGTGAACGTGCTGGTTGCAGTAAGGTTGGCGCGGACCTCATTGCCACTGAGCGCCTTGGGGCCACTCCATGAACCCGAAGCCGCACAGGCTGTGGCTCCGGTACTACTCCAAATCAAGTTGCTTGTGCCGCCGCTGGTCACACTGGTGGGATTGGCCGTCAAGTTAACATTGGCAATCGGTACAGGGGTTGGAGGCGGCGGAGTGTTGCCGCATTGATCATTGACCACCGAGTTCCAGGTATTGAAGTTGGTGGCGCTGTGGCAATCGTCGCAATCAAAACCGGTGATGCTGCAATGCCCGCTGTCGGTAGTACTGCCGCTGGTCGTACCGTTATGACAACTCACACACGTAGCAATGGGCAGCAGGACTTCGGCATGGTTAGTCGTAGCCGGAGTCCAGCCCGCGGTGGTATGACATGCCACGCAATTGTCCGAGGTCAGCATGTGGCCGCTGGTCTTGTAACGAAATGAAGGAAAGCTCGCGTTGTGGCAGCTCACACACGACGCGGTAGTCTGGTTGTGGTTGAACGTCAGGATGGGTGTCCACAGGAGCGGTTTTTTGGCATGGCAGGCTTCACAGGTGTCACTGGTTTGCATGCCTAAGGTGTGTTTGCCCACCTTACCGCGGGCACCCAGATAAATACCGGGAGCACCGGTGTGGCAGCTCACACACAGGTTAACGAAGGTGCTGTGATTGGTGTCGACCAGGCTCCAGTCCACCACACTCAGGTGACAGATATTGCATGCCGCCGTCGTAGGAACGTGGTTGGCAGGCTTGCCTTTTTTTGCCAGTCTGCCGCTGCCGTCGTGGCAGATCGCGCAGGCCGTGGCAGGTTGAATCTGGGTATGGTCGAAAGTGCGTGCTGGCAACCACTTTAATGGAAATTTCTCATGGCAATTTTCGCATAAGTTGGAAGTGTTCAGCCCCAGTGTATGCTTACCGCTCTTGCCGCTGGCTTGAACACCATCGTGGCATCGAATGCAATTGTTGGTGATGATGCTGTGATCCACCCCAGCCGGGCTCCAGGCGTTGGTGTTATGGCAGGAATCGCACGGCAATGAAGTGACGATATGCGTGGGCCCTTTACCTTTTACGGCGAGTCTGCCCGTGCCGTCGTGGCAGATTGCGCAGGCGGTGGCAGGTTGAATCTGGGTGTGATCGAAGGTGCGTGCGGGCAACCATCTCAACGGCAATTTGTTATGACAGGTTTCGCACAGGTTCGAGGTATTCAACCCGATCAAATGCTTGCCGCCCTTGCCGCTGGCTTGGGTGCCGTTGTGGCAACTGATGCAGTTGTTGAAGATGACGCTGTGATCCACCCCGGCCGGACTCCAGGCATTGGTGTTATGGCAGGACTCGCACGGCAATGAAGTGACAATGTGTGTGGGTCCCTTTCCTTTTTTAGCCAGTCTGCCGCTGCCATCGTGGCAAATCGCGCAGGCCGTCGCCGGCTGAATTTGAGTATGGTCAAACGTTTTTGCCGGCACCCAACCGGCAGGCGACACGTTGTGACATTTTTCGCACGCGTCGTTGGTATTCAATCCCAGCGTGTGTTTACCACCCTTGCCCGCCGCTTTGGTGCCGATGAAGGTACCGTTATGGCAACTGACGCAAGTCGCGGTCAAGGTGCTGTGATTAACTTTGGCGCCCGTCCAAACTGCCGTACTGGTATGGCAGGTTTCGCAAGGTTGCGTGGTTGGAAAATGAATCGCCGACTTGCCGGTGGCTGTTGCAAACACTCCATGACATTGCGCGCAAGGGCCGGTGGCCTGTACATGATCGATCTTGGTTACCGGTTTCCACACGGTGTTGACATGGCACGACTCGCACAGCGTGGTCGTGGTGGGATGTCCGCTCGACTTGCCGTTCTTGGCTAACTTACCGCTGCCATCGTGACAGGTAACGCATGCTGTGGGCGGCTGGATGAGCGCATGATCGAAAGTAACCAATGTCCAGGCGGCCGGTTTTGGTTTATGGCAGCTCTCGCAGACATTGGTGGTCGTTAATCCCAGCAAGTGTTTGCCTTCTTTGCCACGCGCACCCTGAAATTGGCCCGGCGAGGTTGCGGTATGGCAACTCACGCAGTTGGCCGTGAACCCAGCGTGATCCGTCACCGCCGTCCACGCGGTGGTGCTGCTGTGACAACTTTCGCACGCGAGCGTCGTGGGGATATGTTTGACCGGGTCTTTACCTTTTTTGGCAAGGGTGCCGCTGCCGTCGTGGCAGACCGCGCACGCGGTTGGGGGTGATATCAAACTGTGATCAAACGTGAATGCCGGCGCCCACGAGGCCGGAAAAACCTTGTGGCAGGAATCGCAATCGTTGGTGGTGTTAAGACCTTTTAAATGTTTACCGGATTTGCCGCTGGCTGTAACGCCATGGCACGTGGTGCAATTTTTTACAAAGCCGGTGTGGTCGACTGCCGCGCCTTTAAACGTCAGCGTGCTTTTATGGCATACGCTGCAATCTTCCGAGGTCACCACATGATTGGATATCTTGTTCTTGCCGGTGGCTTTTATCCCATCGTGGCAAAAAGCACAGGCGCCAAGTGTTTGCGTATGCAAGGCTGCAAAATCGGAAGTGATATTCGGCTTTTTCCAATCCGCAAGACTGATACGCGTGGTTGCGGTATGACAAATCTCGCACACATTGCCGGTTGGAATATGCGTGGCGGGTTTGGCAGTTGCGCGAATTCCCGTGACGTGGCACGTCACGCATTTGTCTACAATTGTAAGCACGGAATGCACGCGTTTCGCAGGAACCCATACCGTCACGTCATGGCACAAGTCACAGGATGCAGTGGTCGGAACATGATCAGCGGGTTGAGGAGTTGCGGCCAATCCTTGCACTTGGCTAGAACTCTGATTTAAAGAATGGCAGACCACACAAGAACCCGGCAGTACTTGTTTGTGATCAACCTTAGCAAC
Source organism: uncultured Gammaproteobacteria bacterium (assembly GCA_964532385.1). GTDB lineage: Bacteria > Pseudomonadota > Gammaproteobacteria > SG8-11 > SG8-11 > UBA6921. The sequence continues at coordinate 8,029 of CAZHHW010000037.1, forward strand.
TGGACCCCATGAAATTCCAGCAGTTGATAAGTGACAAGCACGGCATTCATTTGTAGTCGGCGCATGGAGCGGCGACTTCCCGGTATGGGAAACGCCATCATGGCAACCGTTTGATCCACAGGACCCTAGAACTTCTTTGTGATCAACAGTGAATGCAGAATTAAAACTCCCGGATGTGCGGTGACATGACCCGCAAAGGTTCGTGCTAAGAATATGCCGTGATGATTTACCAGTAGCTATTTTCCCGTTGTGACATGTGAAACAGGGCTTATCAGTTTCACTGTGATCAAAGCCTGTAAGAGGCACCCACGCTGAAGTTCTATGGCAACCCGCACAATTATTCGAAGTCTGTAAATGAGACGCGCTTTTACCGGACGCCAACAGACCATTGTGGCACGCCGCACAGGCCAGCGCCGTGACACTATGGTCCATGACCGCAGCCACGTTGAAGCCCTGCGGCACATGGCAGGCTGCGCAATTTTCGATGGTCGGGATGTGATTAACGTGTTTGCCGCGTGCGGTTTTGTTGTCGTGGCATCCGGCACACAACTTGGGTATGCCTTTAAATACACCATCGCGATGGCAGGTTTCACACGAGAGTAATTGGTGACGCCCAATTAACGGAAAACCCGTGGCCAGATGATCAAAGGTTTCACCAGTGGGCTCAATGATACCCGCCAAGGAAGGAGTGCTTGCCCCCGCAAACAACGCAATCCATAAACTCAGCCACACTATGCTCCGCCGCAAATCAGCGCGAGAAAGAGAGAAATTCATTTGAATACCCCCGAACTACTGCCAGTGTTTTAATACTGTTCCGTGTATAGAATTCAATCACTGACCCCCTGTAGCACCGCCTCAACCCACCCAAATGGCTACATGCTGATTGCAAACCTTTGCTGCCAATGCGGCTTATCTAACTTTAGAATTTTCAAAGTGCACCCTGAAGGTATCAAAACTATAAGTGAGATTCTATATGCCTCTGGAACTATTCCTGGTAGAGAAAACCTCATCTCAACATAATTGATATTTAACATTGAGGCGTGTCCAAAAGCACAGCGTGCAGACCTGACCCTAAGAGGCCAGCATTATTAAAAAATGTGTCTCAGGTGCTGTTGGACGGTGTTGTTGCTGGCATGAGTAATCTAAACCGATACGACTGAAGGATTTTGAAGGACGGGGGGCAAGCGATGCTTTAGATTCTCAACGCCTATAGAACGTATGCGTGGCGTTCATGCATCTTTGCTGCCGTGTAGCCCATAACAAACCCGCCATCAGCAGAATCGAAAACACATCCCAGGCACCGCCTTTACGTTTGCGCTTTACATCGTTGTCGGTGTTCGTTAGCGAAACATAGGTCTCAGGCATGTTTGTATAAGCAGGATCATCCGTATTGGTTTCGAGAGCAATCTTGACGGAAAACTTTTGCGTACCGTCGACATCGCTGTCATCCACCGACGTGACGGTAACGGTTTGCGGAATATTCCAGTTGCTCTCGTTGAAAGTCAGCTCGGTGGGGCTGACGGTGCCTTCTGTATCATCGGTGGAGCTCAATGTTAGCGTCACATGTTTTGAAGACGACACAGCGGTCGCCAACTGCATAGTAAATGTAACTTGGCCGCCGTTTTCAGACAGTTGAAGCCCGGTTGCCGGCGTGGCTATCACTTGACTGCAGGTAT
>CAZHHW010000037.1:9804-28078 GCA_964532385.1 uncultured Gammaproteobacteria bacterium
ACATATTCAATTTTATTGGTGACCGTGGAAAGCGTGTTGCCAACGAAAGCCCAGCTCCCGGCAAGTGGGTTGGGTGGATCTCCGCCCGACTGAATTAAGTTCTGGTAGCCGCGCCCGTCGCGAATCAGTTCTTTCGTATTGGTCCATTCTCCTCCATCGACGCTGTACTCAATCACGCCACCGTCCGGATCACCATAATCCGACTGTAAGTTGTTTACAGAATCGAAGTTAGATTCAAAGTCGTACTTATGCTCAAACTGCAAATGTACGTTGCCATGGTCAGGCAGGGTAATTGCGTTAGCCATGGTTACAAGCGAGTCGCCAAGTAATCCAACCGCTGCTGAATGCAAATTGTCGGCCCATAAGGCGTAATTCCCGCTCAGTGGTTTTGACGCACTGGAGGCGATCGACACATCTGCCGCGTTGGGCCGGTAAATGCCGGATACACCGCAACCCAAATTCCAGTGATGCACCCCGGGGTTTACGCTGTTGGTCCAGTTGCCGGATGTGGGGCTCTCGAAATCATCGGCGAAAAAGTATATCGACCGCATCCAATATGGCGTAGTACGCCTTGAGCAGGTAGGCGGTGTTCAATCGCTTGTTGGTGGTCAGTGAGGTCCGGGTTCTCGCGGTGCGCCAGCAAGGTATAACGATTGCCTTTGATGAAGCGGCGTTGTTGACCTTGCAGGGCATATTCTGCGCGGCGCACGTCATCCAGTGCATCGCTCAGATGCCGCAAGATATGAAACTTGTCGAACAGGATCGCCGCCTGTGAAACTCCCTGATTCAACGCATCCGCACAGGTGAAGTCGACATGATAATTATTCACAAAACCCATATTCCTCGTTCGAGCAAGAGGTGCATAAAATCGTTAGCAGTGGCCCGTTTCGTAGGGAATACGCGGATCAAACAGTTGTGGAATGGCTGCGGCAGGTACAATGAGTAACAAAAAACCCGCTAACGCAACGCGGCGTGAGCGGGCTTACACCTGTCAATCAGAAATAGTCGACGTTATTTCGATTCTATCCCGAACCCGCCTAGAAGTTACATGATCAGCACATGAGCGGGAGGCTCCCAAGGCATAATACGAATCGAGTTCAGCGACGCAGACCCAGAAGGCTTTGCATCATGAGCGTTTCAATCATCCTCACCCGCAGGTGCGGGTGAGGATGATTATGATTTCAAATTGTAATAAGAATCACATCCATTCTATCAATTTAGAAACTGCTGCTACTGATTTTGTGGCAACCCGATGCGCCGCAATTTTGATATTTCGCAGAAAGGGGCTTGCCATGCTCATTTTCACCCTTGCTAGCATGACAAGCGGCGCAAGTCTTTGCATAAGTGGCGTGAGGGAATGTCGAGATATTCGCATTGCCGTTGATCAGGATCGTTCCCGACTTCGTGTCGTTATGACACGTCACACACTTTGGGACTTTCGTGGTGCTGTGGTTGCCAGTCGCCGCCGGACTCACCGGGATATAACCCGGGGGGTTGGGCAAGTGCTTGTAGAGGGTGACCGTGACCGGCGTCCACGCAGTCGTACTGGTATGACACGCCACGCACGCCACAACGGTGGTGACGAAGTGACCCTTTACTGTCGTCGTGCCGACCGTCTTCCCCGTAACAGCGTGAGCGGTATTACTACCGTCATGTTTGCCGTCGTGACAGGTCTCGCACGCTATAGACGTGACCACCGAATGGTCCATGGTCGCATTCGCGAAAGTCCCACCCGCCTGCTTGTGGCAGCTGAAGCAATTAACTTCAGCGCCCGATACAACGATCGGGATGTGGTCCAGCGGATTCGGATCGTCGGTAACATCGACCACACCGGCGGTGCCTGACGCATGACAACCGGACGCCGCGCAACCGGTCGTGACGCCCGTGTGATTGAAGCCCCCCGTGGCACCGGTAAACGTGGTCGTGTTGTGGCACGCGCCGCAATCCGAATTGGTGACTGGGTGCGTCGGTGTCTTGCCAAGCGCGCCGGCGATGTTGCCGGTGTGGCAGGTCGCGCATAGCTTCCCGGTCATTTCAGGACCGGTGTGAGTGAAAGTGCCACCGGCGAACGACGACGCTGTCGGGGGATAGCCCGCGTGACAGACTGCGCAATCGCGCGACGTTGCTACGTGGTTTGATATTTTCCCAGTCGCAGTCGTCCCATCATGGCAGCTGGCACAGGCCAGCCCTTTGTTTACGCCTGTCAGGGTCGCGTGGTCGAAGCCCGCGGTAAAGCTACCGCCGGCCTGATGGCACTGCTGGCACGAGTCCGACGTCCTCGGGTGGTTCGAACCTTTGCCGATGGCTCCCGTCGTATTGCCTACCACATGACAGGTTACGCACGTTTGAGCCTTGATCGTCGGGTCCTGGTGGTTGACCGGATTGACTTCCTTGAAGTTGCCTCTCGTGGTGTGACACGCGTTGCAGTCCCAGCCGTTCGCATCCACCGTCGTATGCACGGAATCAACCGGATGGGCCTTGGCGAGATAGATCGCGTTGTCATACGTGGCGTTGTGACACGTACGGCAACCGGTCGTGTAAGCCGGATGTACGGTATTCACGAACGGAGTTGCCGTTCTAAAGCCACTCCGGACCGAGCCATTGATGCCAGGACCGTTGGCTGTATCCGCGTGACACTTGCTGCAATCAAGCGCTGTGGGAATGTGCCCCGTCGGCTTCGAGATCACCTTCACGCCGTCATGCGTTTTGCCGTCATGGCAGCTCGCGCAGTTGCTCGTGATGCCTGCAGAAGCGTGGTTAAAGGTCGGCAGCGCGAAACTGATGTACGAAGTGCCATGACATACGAGGCAGTCTTGGCCCACCGTCGGCAACGGCACGTGTGTCAACGACTTACCGGTCGCCGCCATTCCGTTATGACAGGAGGTGCAGGTCGGCGTCGACGCATTATTGACGATAGCCACGCCGGCCGCCGTATGATCGAACGTCGCGTCTAACCAGTCGCCCCTCTGCGGGCTATGGCACGTGCCACAATCTAGCGTTGTCGTCAAATGGCCTGTTGATTTACCTGTGGCAATCGAATCGTCATGGCACCCGGAACACGTGGGGTACTGTGCTGGGAGCGTGATGTTTCCTACCGTCCCGAACCCGCTGTGGTTAATCGTCGCGAGGGCAAAACTCCCACCGGGGGTATGGCAGTCGCCACAGGTCTGGCCAGCAGTGGCCGCATTCGTATGAATAGCTACGAGGACGGGTGGTGCAGTGGGCGTGCCCACAATGGGGTTGTTGTTGTGGCAGACAGTGCAAGCCTTGCTCGTGACCTCGGCCGACTTATGGTCGACAAACCCACCCACGAACGTCGACGTGTGGTGGCAGTCGCCGCAATCGGAAGTCGATAGCAGGTTATTATGCAAAGTGGTCGGGGTCTTACCGATGGCACTGAGTCCATCGTGACAAGACTTACACGCGATGGGATGCCGCGCCAAGATACCATGATTGAAAACACCGCCCAGGTTGAACGTGGTGATATTGTGGCAAACCTCACAGGCTTGAGTGATGTCGCCCGTCAACGGGTGCGGATGCGGCGCTGAATTCTTGCCGGTAATCGGCACACCATTCGACTGCACGCTCTGGCCATCGTGGCAGCCCACCTGACCGCAGGTGCCCGGTACGACGACCTTGGTATCGGAGTGATTCACAAAAGGGGCCTTGAACGTCGCCGTCGTGTGACAGGCATTGCATTCCACAGAAATGCTTGGATGCCCCGAGGGATTGGGATCGGAATCGGTGCCAATCGCGACAGTGCCATTGTGACAGGACGAACAGACTCTAGTGATACCCGCGTGATCGAACGTTCCGTCCGGATTGAGCTTCAGGAAATAGTCAGTCGTGTGGCAATCGCTACATTCCTGTGTGGTAACGAGGTGACCCGCCGATTTCCCGACGGCGATAACGCCATCATGACAACTGCTACAGCTACCGAATACTTCGTGGTGATCAACAAAGCTTACGGCGCTGAAACCTGCAGGTGAATGACAGCTTTGACACAGATTACTCGTGGCCAAGTGGGCGCTGGACATTGATTGAAGTGTTGGCAACGTCGCGTTATGACACTGGTTACAATTACTCGAGAGTCCACCGTGAAAGATGTAGGACCTTGTATCTAGGGAAGTTGAATTGAGCATGGCTTGATCGAGCGCCATCACCAACGCCACGGCACGCGGGCTTGAAACCCCTGAGTCACTGACGACTAGTTGTACGGCATAAGGACCAGCTTTATCCGGTACGAAGTTTGGGTTGGCCGTATCTGCGCCTATTAAAGCCGCGTTACTCCCGGTTGGTTTAGACACAAACGACCAAGCGTAGCTGAGTGCTTGACCGGTAGAAGAAGTCGATTTGCTCCCATCCAGATAGGCGGTGTAGTGATCAGAGCCGTTATTGCACGACAAGTTAGTTGGCGTTCTTGCATTATAGATTTCGCCAGTTAACAGCGTCTCACACACCGAACCGGGATCGGCCTTTAGAATAATTGTGTCTACTGCAGAGGTCGGTTGGGGTGTCGGATTAGGTGTTCCCGCTGCACCGCCGCCCCCGCCGCAACTGGCTGCAACCATGGCGATAAACGATATCAACGCTGACACGAATAACGTGTGAAATCTTCCCTGGAAAATCCGTCCTTGGCTCGACATAGTTTCAACCTCCAAATTGGACTGCCCTGAATGATACTCTTTCAACTTCAAGCGCCGCGTTCCTGACCATAAGCCGCTCGTAGTCATTTTCCCACCTCAAAGTCTCTCGCCCAAGATGGGCAGTGCACTACTTAGTAATCACCGCAACGAACGCCAGTGCGGACAGCACTACTTTGCATGAAAGCGGACATTTCTATTTGGGATTGACACACCCTTTGCGGGCGAGCGCTTAAACTGCGTCGGCACCCAGTCAGTTACGGTGTGGCAATACGAACATTCTTGCGTGGTCACAATATGGTTAATGCCCTTACCCGTTGAGATTGTCCCGTTATGGCATGCCGAGCACACACCGTTAATTTGGCTATGATCTACCCTCTTCACCTGCCAACGAGTGTTGGGTTGATGACAGGCCGAACATACGTTAGTACTGTTGATATGCGTAGGGCCTTTACCGGTTGCCCCGTTTGCCGTGGTCCCGTAGTGGCAGTCAAAACAGGTCTTGGTGCCGACTTGCTCGGGGGTATGTGCAAACCTGCCACCGGCAAATGTAATCGTCGTATGGCAAGTGCCGCAGTCGAGCGTAGTCGTAACATGGCCAACAACAGGTTTCCCAGTCGCCAGCGTGCGGTTGTGGCAGGCAGCGCATGAAGACGTAACCGTGGTGTGATCCATTTTCGCGCTCATGGCGAAACTGGAGGTAACGCTGTGGCAAGAATCGCAGGCCGCTGTGGTCGGAATGTGATTGGCCGTCTTGCTGCTCGCGATCACACCGTTGTGGCAACCGGTGCACCGCTTGGGCGTACCTTTAAACACACCGCCGACATGGCAGGCTTCGCAGGATACAAACTCATGCTGGCCCACGAGTGGGTAACCGGTTGTTAGGTGATCAAATGCGAGGCGTTGATTTGGAACCGTTGTGGCGTGGGTTACGGTAACCATAAACAGGCCAGTGGCGAAAACCAACCAGATGCGCCACATATAACGCAATATCGAAAGCGTTTTTACCTGTCCAGTGTTTGTCATATCCGTTACTTAGCAACCCAAATAGATCGTTATTTTTCTGCGCGCACTTCACCCTAAAACTCTTAAAACAGCCTTGCGAAAGCATTCGTTAGTTTAGTTTCTTTTTCTTGAAAGATGACGTGACATGACATTTATCACACTGTGGTCCCAAATTTCCGTTATGTGCGTCATCATCCTTATGACAGCTGTAGCACACCATCGACAATTCGATCTTGTCCTTTACCTTGTCTTTATGGCAGGCAAGGCAATCAATGCCCTCGTGTTTACCGTCGAGTGGAAAATCCGTTTGCGTATCGTGATCAAACTGCCAAGCCAGCCAGTCATAGGGGCCGTGACACAATTCGCACTTTGGACCTAACCTCTCTTTATGTATGTCATCTTTTTTATGACAAGAGACGCATTTAACTTCGGCATCTTTGTATGAATTCGAGGAGTGGCACTCTTCGCAGGTGACAAATACGTGTGCACCGCTCAAAGGAAATTTAGTGATGTTATGGTCGAACACCACCTTGGTTTCCCACCCGCGCTCATCATGACAACGTTCGCAGGTTTTGCCTTCCTGGCCACGGTGCGCATCGTCGAATCGATGGCAGGAGAAACACGCGGTCCCAATCTTCTCCTCAAACAGTAGACCGCGATGGCAATCTTCACAGGCGATCTTTTTGTGTCCGCCACGCAGATGGAAATTGGTATCTTCGTTATGTTCAAATTCGGACCGGTTCCAGCCTTGAACCGTATGGCACTTTTGGCAATCCTTGCCGTACTGACCTTTATGCTTGTCGCTGGCTTCATGGCACGAAAAGCAATCGGTCTTTAAGTGCTTCTCGTAAACATTGCCGCTGTGACAATCACGACATGCCAGTTTTCCATGTACGTCCTTGAGCTCGAATTTAGTGTCCTTATCGTGGTTGAACTTAACCTTGAACCAGCCCGTCTCGGAGTGACAAGCATCACACTTCTTGCCATGATTCCCCGCATGAGTGTCGTCCATTTCATGACAAAAATAACAATTCACCGGGGTATTGACATAACGCTCGTTAGGATGGCAGTCCGCGCAGGCTACGTCTTTATGGGCTTCTTTCAGCTTAAAATTGGTTTTGTCATGATCAAACCGGGAGGTTTTCCACGTTTCTTCGACGTGGCAATTTTTACAAAGCTCGCCCAGCCGGGTTTTGTGCCGGTCGTCGTTACGATGACAGGCAATACACTCCTTCTTAGCTTCGCTGAACTTTGAATTGGGTTTGTGACACTGTGTACACTCGACCTGCAAGTGCCAACCCTTGAGCGCAAAATCCGTCTGCGCATGATCGAAAGATTCCTGGTCGAAAGCCGAGAGGTTCCGGTCTCGACCTTTATGTTCGGAATGGCAGGTTTTACACTCGCGTTCTTTGATGTCCTTGATCCGGCCATGTGACCCGGTCTTTTTTAAGATGTTCTCGTTAATGTCTTTGTGACACTCCAGGCACAGCTTGTTTTGCTGTTTTGACTTAAAATTTTCATGGCACTTGTCACACTCTTTTTCATAACGCGCATGCGCTTTAGACAGGTCACCCGGCCTGAGCAATGATTCGACTGCTTCTTTGGCACCGGCCAATACATGCAAGGAATATGTCTGGCATACAAGAAACAGCAACAGCGTAAGTCCTAACCGAATTTTCCCCATGACCTCCAATCCATCAATCTAAAAAACAGCAGTCGAAGTATACAGTCCATTGTTTGCTCCCGCCTTGCAGCGATCAATTGTCATTCGGGAAGTTCAATACATGTGGACTGCCACTACATGGGCGAGTCCGGACAATACCAGCAAGTAAAGCAGTGGCACGTGCAACATGCGCCAACGGCCGGCAAGTTTTTCGAATGCTTGGAATTTGCCAATTTTCGCGGCGGCGATGAGGTGGCCGCGCAGGAGGGCCCGCTCTTGAGAAATCCGCGCTTTCAGTTCTGTCCCCGACCAACGTTCGGTGCGGGCAAGCTTAACCATGGTATGCGTCAGCTCTTTATTGATCCGGCGATACACAGCGCTGGCTTGCAGCCTCATGGTGAATATGCGCTTGAGAATATCATCAATGCTTTCCGGCATCTTTAGCGCGTGATCGGTAAATTCCTTGATGTGCGATTCAACCCGCTGTAAGGCAGGCAGCTTGCTTTGTAACACGCCATCAGAAATATGCTTCTGCATGACTTGCAAGTCCTGCTCGTGCGTACGCAACCCATAACTTGCACGTGTGTAGATATATCTGCCGATGAATCCGCTAAATACCACGATCAACATGGCAAACAAAGCCACGCCGCCGTTGATGGAACGGACGCCGAACGAGGTATGCAGAATAATCAAGACCGGACCCACAATGCCCAAAATAAAGTGAAAGTAATACCAGTAACGGATATCGCCGAGCCGGCTCATGGCACGAATACGTTTACGCAGCGCGTATATCAGGATGATCAGCATCATGATGCCGCCCACCAACCCATAGTTATAAGCTGCCTCGGCATCCCCCACGATCGAGTACTGCTCGTCCCAGCTAAACCACGCTGCGGTGAGTACAAATACTATGAAGCCAAATGCGGATAAAGCGACGCGTGATTCCATTTTTGAAAATTGATCACTGGCGTCAAAAACAGCTTCAACACTTGCGTTGGTTGCAGGCTTCTCACTGCGAGGTGCAGTCGCAGCAGGTTTTGACTTGACTTGTGTCGCAGGCGCGGCTTGCTCCGGTCGCCCGGGTTCCAGCGTATCTGCATTAGCAGCCTGAACCCGATGAGCCTCAGGAATAGTCACTCGAAAAGTCTTTAACTGCTTTAATCGAATCACCGAAGTACACCTCTTTTGGATAGGCCGACATCACCTTCACTCAATAAATCACCCACAGACTCTTCAACTTGAAATTTAATTACTCACTATTTTGATTTTGTTTTCCCCAACTCCTCTTCGAGCTGAGAACGCGCATTATCCGTAGCGGGAATTTTCTTCAATGCCGCCTTCCAGGCTTTAATCGCCAAATCATTCTTGCCCTGCGCTACATAAATGCGACCGCGATATAATTCTGCGATTCCTGTTTGGCTGGCATCAGCCTTGGAGGCATCCTCCAATAGTTTCAGCGCTGCTGTTTGATCCTCGGGCTTGCCGCTTTTACTAAGCAGTAATGCCAGCACTACATTAACTCGCGGTGTCTCGACATTCGTTAAAGCTACCTTACGCAGAAGCGTAATACCTTCATCTGCGCGTCCAAGCTCAGCATAGGTTTGCGCCAACAAAATCTGATTACCGATATTCGCCGGATCTGATTTTACTTTCGCTTCCAAACGCCCGACTAAATCGGCCAGCATCGGCGCGACCTGGCCGGCTGCGGATTTGTCACCGCCTGTTAATGGAGATGCCTGAGGTGTTATCGTCCTGGATGTGTTTGGATTTAGGTCTGTGGCCATCGCCGGTGGAGTAATTACGGGTGATTCCATCACAGCACTTGCAACAGGAGGGGGGGTTGGTACAGTTTCACCACCCGACAGGAAGATAAATGCAGCGACCAACAACAACAGTACTATCGCGATAACAGGAGCAGAAGATTTCATGATTTGTCTAACAATCCCTGAATGGTGAACAGTCCTAGCGCATCGAGTATGGGCATGCCAACACACTCTACAAGTAGATTGCCGTCTTCCATGTGACCGGACTCACAACATCCTCTTGCGCACTGCGAACTTCATCGGCTGGGCCCAAGCAAGCAGCAGCGCATTGTATCGGCAAGACCCTACAGCTACCAGTTAAAACGGGATCTACATTGAAACACGCAGGGTATTGATGAGGGGGGCCAGCGGCAGAAAACGAGCACTTGTAACACAAGCATGCCATCCATACTGGTAGATTGTATTTAAACGGGGTAACTTGTTTTACAATCGCGCGCTGCTCGCTTAATAATACTCAAAGAAAAACGGCGTACAAACCGCAACTTGGTTAAAACTGCATACCCTATGTTTACCCGCAATTCGTTATCGGGGCAGGCGCATTAATATGGATGGTTTATTTCAATTTCTTAAAGACTTGTTCTTTTTATTATCCATAAATAGTGCGGAAGACATCCCCAAACTACTGGCCTATCTTGCCCCACTCGTTATCACGTGGACGATCTTCCGCCGTATAAAACACAAGGGCTCGCAGCGCAGCACTGAAAAGATGCAGGCTGCGAATGCGACCGGAGCAGAACCTGCCACCTTACATCCCATCATCGACTACAACAAATGTCTTGGATGTGGCACTTGTGTGACCGCCTGTCCCGAAGGCGACGTCCTTGGCATCATCAATGACAAGGCTTTCTTGGTAAACCCGAGCCATTGCATTGGACATGGCGCTTGCAAGGCGGCCTGCCCGCAAGATGCCATTACACTGGTATTCGGCACTGCCCGGCGCGGACAGGATATTCCCGTCGTTAATCCCAATTTTGAAACCAATGTGCCGGGAATTTTTATCGCGGGAGAATTAGGCGGGATGGGTTTGATCCGTAATGCGATCACGCAGGGCCGCCAGGCCATGGAATCCATCATGAAGAAACCAGGCGTGGGCAAAGGTAATGCGCTGGATGTTGTTATCGTCGGGGCGGGACCGGCGGGTTTCGCGGCATCGCTTTGCGCCTTGAAAAGCCGCCTGCGGTTTGTGACCATCGAGCAAGATTCGCTGGGAGGCACGGTCGCGCATTTTCCGCGCGGTAAAATTGTCATGACCGCACCCGCGGAGTTACCCATCTACGGGAAAGTGAATTTTCGCGAAACCACCAAAGAATCCATCATTGCGCTGTGGCAAGACGTGGCCAAGAAAACCGGCGTGCGTATCAATTATCAGGAGCGGATGGAGAATATTACCCAAACGGAAGATGGCTTTATCCTCGAAACCAACAAACACCGCTACCTCACCAAGAATGTACTGCTCTCGATCGGACGGCGCGGCACACCTCGAACGCTTGACGTCCCCGGCGAAGACCTGCCCAAGGTTACCTATAATCTCGTTGATCCTGAGCAATACCGAAATAAGCACGTGCTGGTCGTGGGCGGGGGAAACAGCGCACTGGAAGCCGCAAACAGCATTGCCGACGAACCGGGCTCAACCGTTGTCCTGTCATACCGGGGCAAAACTTATTCACGCGCCGCAGACAAAAACATTCACAAGATTACTGAACATGAAGCGGCCGGCCGGATCAAGGTTTTATTGGAATCCGAAATCCAGGCCATTAAATCCGACTGCGTCGAAATCACTCATGGCGGCAAAGTCCAACGCTTCAAGAATGATGCTGTGATTATCTGTGCGGGCGGCGTGTTGCCGACACCGATGTTGAAAAAATTTGGAATTGAAATAGAAACCAAGTTTGGTACCGTATAGGCCCGCTATCCCAACGAAGGTTTCGTTGCTTTTCTCGCAGCCGCAGGCCGGACGCTTTTTTTCTTGCTTTCCATCATGCGCCGCTTCACTTTTGCCACTACCCAGAAAAATGACAAGACCGGCACGAATACGATCAATGCCAGTGCCGTGTATTTAATCGAGGGCGCGGCAAAGAACGTCATGATCTTGGATTTGATGCCGGGGACGGCTTGGGTATCTACAGATGATTTGTTCTGCGTCTGTGCGACCGGTGTATCGGTGCCCTCCGCACGCGTGGACGCCGAGACAGCCGCCGCGACCCGCCGGGTGCTCGGTATGGCGGATTGCGTAACCAACTTGAAACCCATCGCGTTGGCTGCCTGATAATATTTTTTTGCATCATTGATATCGGCCCGTACGCCCCGTCCTAACTCGTACAGATTACCCACCTGACGCAACGCCAATCCATTTTGTTCCTGGCCAAAGCGCGTCAGCCACCAGATCGCCATCGACTGCCGTTCGGTTACTGAAGCGGCGCCTTCCAAAGCCCGCATCGCGGCCGCATGGCCTTGCTGTGCGGCCGCTTTTATGAGGGATTGGGCTAAAACCTCATTGCGATCCACACCAATACCGTAATAATTGAGCATGGCAAAATAAAACTGCGCTTCCGGATAACCTTGTTCGGCGGCAGTCCGGTACCAGCGCACCGCTTCTTTAAGATCCGCCGGAACCTCGATGCCGCGCTCGTAATACTTCGCCAATTGGAATTGCGCGGTAACCGAGCCGCGTTCCGCGCTGCGCTGATACCACTTGATAGTGCGCCGGCCCTGCTCATCCAAACCAAATTCAACATTGGCGTCCTGCTCCAATGCCGATTTGATGCCTTTGCCCTTTGCAAGCTGGACCTCTCGGGTAGCCAGCTCGCGTTCTTGTAACGCACGCGCTTCTTGCACGGTAGCGTTCAACAAAGCCAAGGCTTTTTTCTCATCTTTGGCTGAAATGCCGAGTAATTTTTCAGCAATTTCGACTTTATTTAACGGCAGTTCCGGTGCGGTGCCCAGCAACTGGGTATCCACACCCGCTGCTAATTTATTACCGCTTTTGGCAGCAGCGCTCAACAGTTTGTCAGCCTGAATCTCACTCTGTTTCACACCCGCCCCAGCTAAATACATTAAGCCCAGGCGCAACTGCGCGAGCACATGTTTCTTTTCCGCCGCAGGCTCGTACCAGCGCGCCGCTTTGCCATTGTCTTTGGGCACGCTAAAGCCTGTTTCGTACATGAAAGCTAAATTGTATTGCGCGTCTGCATCCCCCTGTTCGGCAAGATCGAGATACCATTTGAGCGCTACAGTCTCGCTGCCGACACGTGTGGATTTGCCTTCCAGCGCTTCCAGGCGGCGGCGTGCCCGCACATGGCCCTGCGCCGCCGCATTGCGATACCATTTTTTCGCTTCTTCCAAGTTTTTTGCTATTCCTTGGCCATTTTCGTACAGCGTACCGAGCCGGTATTGCGCTTCGACCTCGCCTTTTTCCGCCCAGGGACGCAACCACAATACAGCCTCCTGATATTCTTTAAAGTCGTAAGCCTCGATGGCTTTTTCAAGCGACTCGGCCTGCACCGGCAATGCAATGACAGCCGAGCACAACAACGCGCACCTTGCCAAAGTGCAGCAACGCGCAAGCAAGGATAGCGGGGAAGCGGACAACATGATCGATCTGCTCATTGACACACACATCTCCTGGAACACGCGCATTTAAATATGATGATCTATATCGACACCTTCCTGGCATCGGCGCGAACCGGCGAATTCTAAAACTCCCATGCTACAATCGGCCGCGAAAAACTCCGGGCATTCTAAACGAATTTACTAAGGGAATGTTGTCGAGCCGATGGCGAATCTCATCATTTTAGTGTCGCTGGTTTTGCTGGGAATACATGGCAGTGTGTCTGCCGCGCCAACACCTCCGCCGACCGACGTCAAACCGTTTTTCCAGTGGACCCCGTTGATGATCGCTGCATTTAACGGCAATAAAGAGGCCGTCCGCCTCCAGTTAGGCAAGGGGGCCGGCGTCGACAGCATAGACGAAGAAGGACGCACAGCATTGATGTATGCCGCAAGTAAAGGCCACGCGAGCATCATTACCATGCTGCTCGATGCCGGCGCGAAAATTGACCGGGTGGATGTGGCAGGAGCGAGTGCCTTGCACTTGGCCACGCAACGCGGATACACCAGTGCCGTGCAGGTATTGCTTTCCCGTCACGCTCAAATCGAAGCCCGCAATAAACAACAACTCACCCCGCTGATGATCGCCGCCGCGCAAGGTCAACGCGAAACTGTGCAATTGTTGCTGCGCGAACATGCCGATACCGACGCCGTCGACACGGGAGGCGAAACCGCGCTTATGAAAGCCGCTAACGAAGGTAATCTGGGAGTAGTCACATTGCTTGCCGGCGTCAAAGCGGATAACAACCGGCGCGACAAGCACGGGCGCACCGCGCTGTGGTATGCCGCCTCACGCGGTAATCTTGAAGCGGTGAAACTGCTGCTTACCAGCAATGCGGATCCCAAGATCAAAGACGAGCAAGGTCTCACGCCGCTGATGCGTGCGGCCATCAATGGCCATACCGCCGTGGCAGAAGTGCTGATAAAACGCGGCATTGATCTGGACGCGCACAGCGCGACGGGTGATACCGCCGTGTTTTTTGCCGCGACGCGCGGGCATATCGGCCTGGTGCAATTGCTCGTGAACAAAGGGGCAGACATCAATGTGCAAAATGAATTCGGCACAACACCCTTAATGGCCGCGGCGGAAAAAGGCCACGTGGATATGACCAAATTGTTGTTGAGCCTGGGCAGTAAGATCGCGATCAAAAACAAAAATGGTCTCACCGCATTGGACCTGGCCAAAATCAATGGCCACGAGCAAGTGATCAAGACCTTGGGAACCGCCTCGGGATTGAAATTATTCCGCTGAAACAAAAAAGGCCGCGCATCCGTTCGAGGTGCGCGGCCTTATGCACCGCCTAAAAAGGAATGTCGTCGTCGAATTGCTCCGGCTTGCTGCTTGCACCTGCTGCCGATGAACGCGACGAACTGGACTCGGGCGGTGCGGAACGTGAATGTTCGCTGCTTGGAGCGCCCGCCCCGCCGCGCGAGCCGAGCATCTGCATGTCGCTCACGATGATCTTGGTGGTATAGCGATCCTTGCCTTCCTTGTCCTGCCATTTTTCGGTACGGATGCTGCCTTCAACGTAAATCTGCGAACCTTTTTTCAAATACTCGCCGGCGATCTCGGCGACCTTGCCGTAAAATGTCAAGTTATGCCACTCGGTGCGTTCCTGGGTCTCGCCCGACTGTTTGTCTTTCCACGACTCGGACGTGGCGAGCGTCGTGTTCGCCACCGCTCCGCCGCTTGGCATGTACCGCACTTCCGGATCCTTGCCGAGATTGCCGACCAAAATTACTTTGTTTACGCCACGCGCCATGACACCTCTCCTCTGCTGTAATTTGTAACCTTATGCCGCATTCTGTGTGGTGCTGATTTTCTGCAATGCATCGTGATCGAGCGCATTCCAGTCCACGCGTAAATACGCCATGCCTTGCTCCGGCACCACTTTGGCTTCCGCCACACCGGTGATTTGCGTCAGGCGCAACGCCAACTGCGGCGCGGCCGACGGGTCCACCTTACCGACCGGAATCTGGTGGCTGCTCAGATAACGCGGCGAAGCCATGTTAAACGCCGCCGCAAACCACAATAAAGCAGCCAGCGCGCAAAATGCGAATACCCCTTGCACGCCATAATGCGCGCTTACCCAACCGCCCAGCGTGCCACCCAGGAAGGCACCGAGAAACTGCGCCGTGGAGAACATGCCCATGGCCGTGCCTTTGCGCGTATTCGGCGCAATTTTGGCGACCAGCGAGGGCATGCTGGCTTCCAGCACATTGAAGGCGGTGAAAAAGACGATGAGCAATACCACCAGCACCGGCAACGAGTCGTAGAACCAGACAATTCCGAATTGGGCCAGGCTTGCGACCAGAATGGCGCTCACAAAAATCGGCTTCATCTGCCGCTTACGCTCCGCCCTGATGATAAATGGCACCATCAACCCCATCGCCACCAGCATGACCGGTAAATACACATACCAGTGATGCGGCGCGGCCAGGCCCGCATAATCACGCAATGCATGCGGCAGCGCGACGAACATCGCGGTGAGAATCATGTGCAGCACCAAAATGCCGAAATCCAAACGCAACAACTGGCGGTCGGCGAGCACTTCTTTAAATTGACCCGGTTGTGCCGCCGCCGGGATGGGCACGCCGTTGAGCCGCGGCACGCCGAATTGCAGCATGAAAATGGCGCCGATCGACAACGCCGCGATCAGCCAAAAAATGCCCGGCACACCTATCCAGCGGTCCAGCAACGGACCCAGCACCAGCGATAATGCAAACGAAATTCCGATGGTGGCGCCGATGGTGGCCATAACGCGCAGGCGCACGTCTTCGCGCGTCAGATCGGCCGCCAGCGCCATCAGCACCGCCGAAATGGCACCGGCGCCTTGCACGGCCCGGCCGAAAATCACGCCATAAATCGAATCCGCGAGCGCAGCGATGACGCTGCCGATGGCAAAAATGACCAGCCCGCCGATGATCACCGGCTTGCGCCCAATGCGATCCGACAAGGCGCCGAACGGAATGCCAAACAGCGCCTGAGTCAGGCCGTACATGCCGATGGCCAGGCCCATCAACATCGGCGTCACGCCTTGCAGTTGTTCCGCGTACAGCGCGAACACCGGCAGAATCATGAACAAGCCCAACATGCGCAGCGCATAAATGCTGGCCAACGACGCTGCCGCGCGCCGTTCGTCGGGCAACAAACTGACTATGGGGCGGGGCGGCGGTACCTTCACTCGATGTCCTTTGCTTCAATTTGCAGTGAGCCGGTATATTAGCAGCTTGGTCTTGGCGACGGGAACGGCGATGGAATTTATTCGTATTCGTGGGGCGCGTACCCACAATTTAAAGAACATTGACCTGGATTTACCGCGCGACCGGCTCATCGTCATCACCGGCTTGTCGGGGTCGGGCAAGTCGTCGCTGGCGTTCGATACGATTTATGCCGAGGGTCAGCGCCGCTATGTGGAATCGCTGTCGAGCTATGCGCGGCAGTTTCTGTCGATGATGGAAAAACCCGACATCGACCATATCGAAGGTCTGTCGCCCGCGATTTCCATCGAGCAAAAATCCACTTCGCACAACCCGCGCTCCACCGTGGGCACCATCACCGAAATTTACGATTACCTGCGCCTGCTGTTCGCGCGCGCCGGCGAGCCGCGCTGTCCGCAACACGGGGCGCGGCTCGACGCGCAAACCGTCAGCCAGATGGTCGATCAAGTGCTGGGCTTGCCCGAAGGCACGCGGGTGATGCTGCTGGCGCCGGTGATTCAGCAGCGCAAGGGCGAACATCTCAACGTGCTGGACGAATTGCGCGCACAGGGTTTTGTGCGCGCGCGCATCGACGGCAACGTGGTGGAACTGGAACAGGCGCCCAAGCTCGACTTACGCAAGAAACACACGGTGGAGGCGGTGATCGACCGCTTCAAGGTGCGCGCCGACTTGCAGCAGCGTCTGGCCGAGTCCTTCGAAACCGCGCTGACGCTTGCCGACGGCGTCGCGCGCGTCGCGTTTCTTGATGATGCCAACCGCGACGACTGGGTGTTCTCCGCCAAATTTGCCTGCCCCGCGTGCGGCTACAGCATCAACGAACTGGAGCCGCGCATTTTTTCGTTCAATAACCCGGCCGGCGCCTGCCCCACCTGCGACGGCCTGGGCGTAAAACAGTTTTTCGATCCGGCGCACATTGTCGCGCATCCCGAGTTGAGCGTGGCGGGCGGCGCGGTGCGCGGCTGGGACCGGCGCAATGCGTACTACTTCCAGATGATGTCGGCGCTCGCCAAGCACTACAAATTCGATCTGGAAACGCCGTTCAACACCTTGCCGGAAAAAATCCGCAACGTAATTTTGACCGGCAGCGGCGAAGAAGAAATCAAATTCAGCTACACCATGGACAGTGGTCACAACGTGACCCGTCGCCACCCGTTCGAAGGAATCATTCGCAACATGGAACGGCGCTATCGCGACACGGAATCGTCCGCGGTGCGCGAAGAGCTTACGAAATACATGACCACGCGCCCCTGCCCGGACTGCGCCGGTACGCGCCTGAACATCGGAGCGCGCCATGTGTATGTCGCCGATCACACCTTGCCACAGATCGCCGCCCTACCTATCAGCCGCGCCCGGCAATTTTTCGCCGAATTGCGGTTGCCCGGCGCGCGCGGTGAAATCGCCGCGAAAATCGTCACCGAAATCGGCCAGCGTTTGAATTTTTTAGTCAACGTCGGGCTCGATTACCTGACGCTGGAACGCAACGCCGACAGTTTGTCCGGCGGCGAAGCGCAACGCATCCGCCTGGCCAGCCAGATCGGCGCCGGCCTGGTCGGTGTCATGTACGTGCTCGATGAACCGTCCATCGGCTTGCATCAACGCGACAACCAGCGTCTGCTCGATACACTGATTTTTTTGCGCGATCTGGGCAACACCGTGATCGTGGTCGAACACGATGAAGACGCGATTCGCAACGCTGATCATGTGGTCGATATCGGCCCGGGCGCGGGCGTGCATGGCGGCACGATTGTCGCGCAGGGCACGCCCGCGGACATCTTCGCGAACGCGGCGTCGCTGACCGGTCAATACCTCAGCGGTGCGCGCCGCATCGACGTGCCCGCGCGGCGCACCCCGCCGGACCCCAAACGCGTGCTGACCATTCGCAATGCGCGCGGCAACAATCTGAAAAATGTCACGATCCAGATCCCTGTGGGCTTGATGACCACGGTAACCGGCGTCTCGGGCTCGGGTAAATCGACGCTGATCAACGACACACTGTACCGTGCCACGGCGAAATTTTTGCACAATGCCGGCGATGAACCCGCCGCGCATAAATCCATCGACGGGCTCGAACAATTCGAAAGCGTGGTCAATATCGATCAAAGCCCCAAATTCTCTAAGAAGGACAGCGACATTTACTGCGGCTGAAGGAACGACCCAAATAACCAGGCCTGATGGAACGCCGTTTATTTTGCCGGTTGGAGATATTGCGCCAGCGATTTTGGTCGACGGTCAAATAAATACACTTGATCGGGCGGAATTGGTTAGGCAATGGCGGGTATTGTCAAAAGACAATACGAAAATTACTGGAGATT
>CAZHHW010000038.1:0-27345 GCA_964532385.1 uncultured Gammaproteobacteria bacterium
GAATCTCGATGAACGGATAAATCAAAAAGGCCCACAACAGCGGTGGACTTTTTTGATTTATATGGTGCGCCCGGAGAGATTCGAACTCCCGACCAATCGGTTCGAAGCCGATTACTCTATCCAGCTGAGCTACGGGCGCGAAGAAGGCCCGCATTATCGGTAAACTAGCGCACCCGGTCAAACCGCAACGCTAAATAGATAGATCGATTTCATGTGGAGTTTTCGCAACTGGCGCCGTGCCCGTGTGCTCAAGCGTGCGCAGTTTGACGAGCAGCGCTGGCAGGAGGCGTTAACGCATATAGAGCTGACGCGCGGTTTCAGTGCCGCCGAGTTGCATCGCTTGCGCGAACTGGTGATCTTGTTTTTGCACGAGAAATCCATTGAAGCTGCGGACGGAGTGGTGCTGGATGCGCGAATGCGCCTGATCATTGCGATCCAGGCGTGCGTGCCGATTTTAAATTTGGGTTTGGATTCTTACTCCGGTTGGCATGCGGTGATTGTGTACCCGCATCAGTTTCGCCCCCAGCATGAATACGTCGATGACGACGATGTGGTGCATGTTGAGGACGACTGGAAAATGGGGGAATCGTGGGAACATGGACCGGTGATCCTGTCGTGGGAGGATGTGCAAAATTCAGGAGCGAACGACGGCTTTAATCTGGTGATTCACGAATTTGCGCACAAGCTCGACATGCTCAATGGCACACCCAACGGCGCACCGCCGTTGCACGCCGACATGCAGCTTGCACAGTGGTCGCGTGTCTTTACTCAGGCGTACGCCGATTTTTGCGCACGCGTCGAGCGCAACGAAGTGATCGGAATCGACTCTTACGCCGCGGAAAGTCCGGCAGAATTTTTTGCCGTCTTCACGGAAGCCTTCTTCGAAATTCCGCTGACGGTGCGGCAACACTACCCGCAGGTCTATGCACAATTGGCGTTGTACTACCGGCAAGATCCAATCAGCAGACTGGATGCGGTAGGTTAATCCGAAGCTGGAACGTGAAAAACGCACATTTCCTGCGCGCAATAATGCAATGAAGTGATGTGCGGAAACTCCTAAAGTTCGCATCCGGGGGGTGGCATTACAGCGCAGCCGCGGGGGCCGGGCTGCGCGCCCCCCACTCCTCTCCACCAAAACTCGATTCGTTACTCCTAAGTTAGTTACCGCACAGAACTCCCTTCACTAGAGGACCATTATCCGTCGGCTTGTGGTTTAAGCGTCTTTTAAGCTTCGAGATCGAGAAGCTTGTCGGGGGTAACATGATGAAAATACCAACATCTTTGTCGATCCTGCCGTTGGCAGTGATCGGTGTGCTTTATGGCGCAGCACCGGCCTGGGCGATTCCATTTCTTGGCTCGGCGCAAGAATTCGCCGTATTGGGAGCTTCAACGGTCACCAACACCGGGCCCACGACACTCAATGGGGATCTGGGTCTCTACCCAGGTACTTCAATCACCGGCGGCCCGCCGCTGATTACACTCACCGGCACGGTTCACCAAACCGATGCGGTCGCCGCCCAAGCTCAGGTTGATGCGCTCACGGCATACAACACGCTGGCAGGTCAGTCGGTCACGAGCGATTTGAGCGGCCAAGATCTGGGCGGACTCACGTTAATTCCAGGGGTGTATTTTTTCTCGTCCGCGGCGCAATTAACGGGGACCTTGACACTTAATGCGCTGAATAATCCCGACGCGTTGTTTATCTTCCAGATTGGCACGGCACTGACCACCGCGAGCAACTCCGTGGTCAACCTGCTCAATGGCGGCGGTAATAACGGCGTGTACTGGCAGGTCGGCAGTTCCGCGACGCTGGGCACCAGTACCGTATTCGCAGGAAATATTATCGCGGATCAAAGTATCACCCTGAATACCACGGCAAGTATTTTATGCGGGCGTGCAATCGCGTTAAATGCGGCCGTGACCCTGGATACCAATACCATTTCCAACAATTGCCTGGGCGCCACCGGCAGCAGTGGCGGCAACGACTACGGCAGTGTCGGCTTTAGCGGTTTTGGCAGCGGCTTCGATAATGGCAGCGGTGGCGGCAGTCAGCCGGTTCCGGAGCCAGACACATTAGCATTGTTGGGACTGGGACTTGCTGGGTTCGTGGTGAGCCGGCGCCGCAAAGGTGCAAGTAAAATCGCATCCAGTAAATAGGTCCCATCTCCTACAAGTTTAGATAACGTAAATCCGGCTACATGCCGGATTTACGTTAATAACCCGCCTGTATCACACCGGCAGCGATTGCACATACAGAATCGTCAGCCG
This sequence comes from uncultured Gammaproteobacteria bacterium, assembly GCA_964532385.1. Lineage (GTDB taxonomy): Bacteria > Pseudomonadota > Gammaproteobacteria > SG8-11 > SG8-11 > UBA6921. The sequence continues at coordinate 2,269 of CAZHHW010000038.1, forward strand.
ATTCCGGTGTTTCCTACTTCCTATGCGTAGCCTGTAAGCAAATCGCTCCTGAGTTTTACGCCACGAAATGGGGTCGTAACCGCCTTCAATTTGTTTGTACTACACACATTCAAGCCGCCGCGATCTATCATGCAGGGATGCGTACAGGGGCGTTGGCATTTTTAGCCGGAATTTTTGCGTTACAACAGTTCGCGCAATTGCCGGATTGGGGTTGGTGCGCGCTCCTATTGCCTTTGGCGGTGTTGGCGTGGCGCTGGCCGGCGGCGCAGGTGCCGTTATGGGCGGCGTGCGGATTTTTCTGGGCATTGTTGCGCGCGCAACTGATTTTCATGGATGGCGGCTTGGCGCCGGAACACGAAGGTGTTGACCTGCTTGCGGAAGGTGCCATCGCCAGCTTGCCTATGCAGTCAGAGCACGATGTGCGCTTCTTGTTTGATGTTCAATCGTTGCGGCTCAATGAACATGATCTGCCGCTTCCCGGGCGAGTACGTTTGTCGTGGCGAAATTCCAGCGCGGATGTGCGCGTCGGCGATCGCTGGCGATTCACGGTACGCTTGAAACGGCCGCACGGATTTATGAATCCCGGCGGTTTCGATTTTGAAGGCTGGCTCTATCAGCAAGGTGTGCGGGCCACCGGTTATGTGCGTGTGGCGCGCACGGCAAACGGCAGCAGCGATGACGGCGAGTCCGCTGCGGCCACCGGTTATGAACTGCTGGCAAGCGCGCCGTTCGCGCGTCCGCTGGACCGCTGGCGTCAGGACTTGTCAGAAAGAATTTCGCAGGCGCTCGCCGGCCGCCCGCACCAGGCCATCATCGCGGCACTCGCGATCGGCGTTACGCAGGACTTCACCGAAACGCAGTGGGACGTGCTCAACCGCACCGGCACCACCCACATGATTTCCATTTCCGGTTTGCACATCGGTTTCATCGCCGGGGTAATGTTTTTTCTGACGCGCCGGGTATGGGCTTGGTCAAGCCGGGCCACCTTGTGGTGGCCCGCGCCGAAAGCGGCAGCGGTGGCCGCTTTATTCGCCGCCACAGTGTACGCGGCACTGGCCGGATTTTCCGTGCCGACGCAGCGCTCGCTGGTAATGGTCGCTGTGGTGATGGCGGCGATTCTCGCGCAGCGGCGCATCCCCGCAAGTCGTGTCCTGGCGCTTTCGTTGCTTGCGGTATTGCTGCTCGATCCGCTGGCCGTTTTGCAAGCCGGTTTCTGGTTGTCGTTCGGCGCGGTGGCGGTGATTTTATTCGCGATGCATGCGCGCTGGGGTGAGCCGGACTGGTGGTGGAAATGGGGGCGCGTGCAGTGGGTGGTAGCCATCGGCATGCTGCCGCTGATGCTGGTGTTGTTTCAGCGCACCAGCATGGTCGCGCCGTTGACGAATCTCGTCGCGGTGCCGTGGTTCAATATCGTGACCGTGCCGTTGACGCTGGCGGGCGCAGTGCTGGTTTCGGTGCTGCCACCGGCGGGCAAATTTTTTTTGGACTGGGCGGAATCGTCGGTCGTGCCGGTGTGGGGGTTTCTGGAGTTGGCCGCCGGCACGCCGTGGGCGCAATGGAGCCAGCATGTGCCGCAAACCTGGACGGTCATCGCCGGCAGTCTGGGCACGGTCTGGTTATTGCTGCCGCGCGGTGTTCCGGCGCGCTGGCTTGGGGCGGTGGCACTGGCGCCGATGCTTTTGGTGCGGCCGCCCGCACCCCAAGCGGGTGAGTATTGGTTTACCTTGCTGGATGTCGGTCAGGGGCTTTCCGCCGTGGTGCGCACCGCGAATCATGTGTTGGTATACGACACCGGCCCTAAGTTCTCCGAGCACTTTAATACCGGCGAAGCGGTGGTGATTCCTTACCTGCGATATCTCGGGGTGCGCGATATTGACATATTAATGTTAAGCCACAGCGACAGCGACCACATCGGTGGCGCGCGCTCGATCTTGCGCCAAATGAACGTTATGCAAGTTGCCAGCAGCGTGCCGCTCGAATTTGCATCCGCTGCCACGCCCTGCGCCACGCCGCGCGCGTGGCAGTGGGACGGTGTCGACTTCACCGTATTGTATCCGCCGCCGACCGTCATGGATGGCGGAAGTGCGGGAAACGCAGGAGCGGTTTTCCCGCCCGCCGATTCCGGATTACGGCGCAAAAAAGACAACGATGTATCCTGCGTGTTGCGCGTCGGCAGCGCGGCAGGCAGCGTGTTGTTGACGGGCGATATTGAAATTCCATCCGAGAAATTCTTGCTCGCGAATGCCGCGGCGCAGTTGCGTGCGGATATTCTGGTGGCGCCGCATCATGGCAGCATGACGTCTTCGTCGAGCGCTTTTGTGAATGCCATCGCCCCGCGCTATGCCTTGTTTCCCGTAGGCTACCGCAACCGTTTCGGCTTCCCGAAAGCCAAGGTGGTGCAGCGCTACCAGGAGATCAATGCGCACCTGTTGGACAGCGCCAATGCCGGCGCCATCAGCTTTCGAATCGGACCCGGCGAAATCGCCGCGCCTGAGTTGTATCGTGAGAGCGCGCGGCATTACTGGCACACCCTGATCATGCCGTAAGATCGCAAACTCAATTCGCGCGCCAGACCGCCGATATTGAATGAACCAACGAGTGGCCTTTCCGCATCCGGTTGAGTTTGCTACATTGTCGCAGTCTTGCGACCTGACAAAAGGGAATCACAACGTGTTTGAAATCATCCAAGCGGGCGGTTGGCTGATGTTGCCAATCATCTTTTGTTCAATTGCTTCCGTGGCGATCATTGCCGAGCGTTTTTGGGCGCTGCAAACCAAGAAGATTATTCCCAAGCATCTGGTGGCGCAGATCTGGAACTGGCATAAGAAGAACGAGTTGACCATCGATAGCCTGCGCGCACTGCGTGACGGTTCGCCGCTGGGCCGCGTGCTCGCCGCGGGTTTGGTGAACCGGCATAACAGCCGTACCGTAATGAAGGAAAGCATCGAAGATGCCGGGCGTCATGAAATCCATGACATGGAACGCTTTCTCAATACGCTCGGCACGATCGCGGCAATCGCGCCGCTGCTCGGCTTGCTGGGCTCGGTGGTGGGCTTGATGGAAGTATTTTCGACCATGACTTCGCAAGGCGTGGGCAACCCGCAAGCTCTGGGCGCGGGGATTTCGAAAATCATGATCGCCACGGCGGCCGGACTGGTGGTGGCGATTCCTGCGCTGATTTTCTATCGCTATTTCCAGCGCCGCGTCGACGAGCTGGCGATCTCGATGGAGCAAGAAGCCATCAAGCTGGTCGAAGTGATGATGGGCGAACGCGATCAGTTGGAAGCGCGTGAAGCAAAAGAAGCGCGCGAGCCCCGGGAGGTCAAGAAGTGAACCTGCGCCAACGTCGCCGCGAGGAACCGGAAATCATTCTGATTCCGCTGATCGACATTCTGCTGATGTTGTTGATCTTCTTCATGCTGGCGACCACGTTTAAACACGCCGCGGAAATCTCCATCAACCTGCCTGAGGCGGCGCAGAAAAAATTACCGGACCAGGAAGTCAAAACCATCGACGTGGCGATCGACGAGCGCGGACATTTTTTTGTGGACCGCCAGGAGGTTGTCAACACCGAGCTTGGCACCGTCAAGCGGGCGATGGAAAAGGTCGTCGCCGAACGTGATCGCAAAGAACTGATTGTGGTGATCAGCGCCGACGGTAAAACGCCGCATCAGGCGGTCGTCACGGCGATGGATGCCGCACGCCAGCTGGGCTTGCTGCGCATCAGCATCGCGGCGCAACAGCCAAAATCACCGTAATAATGTCCCCGGCAAAAGATCAATACGGCGCGGCGGTGGTGTACCGACGCTTGCTGCGCTATGTCGCCGTGTACTGGACCACGTTTGCGTTTGCCGTGCTGGGCATGTTGGCGGCCGCCGCGGGCGACACGGCGGTGGCGGCGCTGATCAAACCGATGCTGGACGGCAGCTTCGTCAACAAAGATCCCGATACCATTCGATTCATTCCGTTCGTGCTGGTTGGCGTTTTCCTGGTGCGCGGCATGAGTGCGTTCGTGGCCGACACCTTCATGATGAAAGTCGGGCGCAATGTGATTCGCGATGTACGCAAGCAGATGTTCGACAAGCTGCTGGTGTTGCCGGTCTCGTATTACGACAACACGCCTTCCAGCCAGCTTATTTCCAAACTGATTTATGACACCGAACAAATTTATAGCGCCTCGACCAAGGCGATTTTGATTTTGGTGCGTGATAATTTGACCATCGTGGGTTTGCTGGGCTTGATGATCTACTACAACTGGCAATTGTCGTTGTTCTTTTTGCTGGTGGGGCCGGTGATCATGGGATTAGTGGTGGGCATCGGCAACCGTTTGCGGCGCATCGGGCGCCGCATTCAAACCTCGATAGGCGATGTCACGCGCGTCGCGCATGAAGCCATCGACGGTCAGCGGGTAATCAAAACCTACGGCACGCAAGACTACGAACGCGCGCATTTCAGCGCCGCCAACGAGATGGCCTGCCGCCAGCAAAAAAAAATGACGGCAACCGGCGCGCTGGCCGAGCCGATCACGTTATTGATTGGTTCGCTGGCGTTTGCGGCCGTGTTGTACATCGCAACGCAGCCATCGATGCGCGAAGAAGTCACCGTCGGGACATTCATGTCGTTCATGACGGCCTTGATGTTGCTGTTCTCGCCGATGAAACGCCTGACCAAGATCAACACCACCACGCAAAGCGGCATCGCCGCGGCCCAGAGCATTTTTGAATTTCTCGATGCGCCGGAAGAGTCCGACGCAGGCACGCGCGCACTGCAGCGCGCGCGCGGTCAGGTTGAGTTGCGCGATGTTTCATTCATGTACCAGGGTGGCGCGGCGCGGGTCCTGGAACAGGTTTCGCTGCGGGTCGAGCCGGGTCAAACCTTGGCTATTATCGGCAAGTCCGGCAGCGGGAAAAGCACCTTGGTAAGTCTGCTGCCGCGTTTCTACGATGTGAGCCGCGGCGCGATTTTGCTGGATGGAATCGATATCCGCGAAATCCGCTTGCAGGATTTGCGGCGCCAGTTTGCCTACGTGAGCCAGGACATTACATTATTCAACGACACCATCGCGCAAAATATCGCCTACGGGCACCTGGCTGAATCCGGCATGCAGGCGATGACCGCTGCGGCCGACGCCGCGCATGCGACCGAATTCATTCGCCGCTTGCCGCAAGGCTTCGACACCATGGTGGGCGAGAACGGCGTATTGCTGTCCGGCGGGCAGCGCCAGCGCATCGCGATCGCGCGCGCCTTGCTGAAGAACGCGCCGATCCTGATTCTCGATGAAGCGACCTCGGCACTGGATTCGGAGGCTGAACAGCACATCCAAGCGGCATTGGATAACCTCACGTCGAACCGCACCACATTGGTTATCGCGCACCGCCTGTCGACCATCGAGAAAGCCGACCGCATCGCAGTGCTGGATCGCGGCCGAATTGTCGAGTACGGCACCCATCGCGAATTGCTCGCGCTCAACGGCGTGTATGCGGGTTTGCATCAGCGCCAGTTTCAACCGCAACACGCGGAACCCGTGTGAAACGGCTGGATTCATACTGGGCGGACAGGAATCTTGTTGCTGTTTTGTTGTTGCCGCTGGGAGGATTGTTCGCGGTTCTGGCGGCTTTGCGCCGCAGCGCTTACCGCAGCGGCATATTCAAGACCACACGCATGCCGGTGCCGGTGGTTGTCATTGGTAATATCACGGTGGGCGGCACCGGCAAGACACCGTTGACGATGTGGCTGGTGCAGCAGTTGCGTGCCGCTGGCTTCACGCCCGGGGTGATCAGCCGCGGTTATGGCGGACGCTCGGCAACCTGGCCGCAACCGGTCACGCCAAATAGCGATCCTTTCCAGGTGGGCGATGAAGCGGTTTTGATTGCGCAACGCGTCCTGTGTCCGGTGGTGGTGGCGCCGCAGCGCGTGGCGGCTGCACGCATGCTATTAGAAAGTGCGCATTGCGATGTCCTGATTTGCGACGACGGCTTGCAGCATTATGCATTGGCGCGCGACGTCGAAATCGCCGTAGTCGATGGCGCGCGTAAATTCGGTAATGGCTGGCGTCTTCCGGCCGGCCCGCTGCGTGAACCGGTGGCGCGGTTGCGCACGGTGGATTTTGTGGTGCGGCACGGCCAAGCCGGCGCAGCGGAATTTGCGATGCAGTTGCAACTTGGCGCGGTCTGCAATCTGCTCGACAGCGCCCGCACATGTGACCTCGCTGCATTTCAGGGCGGGCGTGCGCACGCCGTGGCAGGCATTGGCCATCCGGCGCGTTTTTTTCAACAGTTACGCGCGGCGGGCGTACAGATCATCGAGCATCCTTTTCCGGATCATCATCATTATATTCGTGGCGATCTGGAGTTCGGCGATGACCTGCCGGTGCTGATGACCGAGAAGGACGCGGTAAAATGTCACGCATTCGCCGCCGCGCATTATTGGGCGGTCGGTGCCCAGGCGCATGTCGATGCGCGTTTGGTTACACTGATATTAGAGAAACTAAAAAGGTAAATGTGTATGGATAGGAAATTACTCGACATTCTGGTGTGTCCTCTGTGCAAGGGACCCTTGGTGTTTTTGAAAGACCGGCAGGAGTTAATTTGCAAAGGCGATCGGCTGGCCTATCCGGTTCACGACGGTATTCCAGTCATGCTGGAACAGGAAGCGCGCGTCTGGGTGGCCGAGGCGGATGCCGACCGGCCGGAATTCGCGCGTCCGCGCACCAGACCCGTGGCGCGGGAATGATACGGAAAGTGACATGACCGTACCCTTTACTGTATTGATTCCGGCGCGTTATGGCGCCGCGCGTTTACCGGGCAAGCCGTTGCTTGAACTGGCGGGCAAGCCGCTAGTGCAACATGTGTATGAGCGCGCGCTGGAAAGCGGTGCGCATCGCGTGGTCATCGCAACCGACGACGCGCGCATTAAAAGCGCCTGTGAGAAATTTGGCGCCCAGGTGTGCATGACGGCGGCGCAGCATCCGTCCGGCACCGATCGGCTCGCCGACGCAGCTCGGCAACTGCGGCTCGCCGACACTGAAATCGTAGTTAATTTGCAAGGCGACGAACCCCTCATGCCGCCGCAATTACTGACGCGCGTCGCGCAAAATTTACATGCGCATGCCGGCGCGCAAATGGCGACGCTGTGCGTCGCCATCCATGACGCGGCGGAATTATTCAATCCGAATGCCGTCAAAGTGACCATGGATGCGGCGGGTTATGCGTTGTATTTCAGCCGTGCGCCGATTCCCTGGCATCGCGATGCCTTCGCGGCCCAACCGCATCGCTTACCGGCAGGTACCGCGTATTACCGTCATCTGGGTTTGTATGCTTACCGCGTGGGGTTTCTTACGCAATTCGTCGCGTGGCCGCCGGCGCCGCCGGAACAGGCCGAATCGCTGGAACAATTACGCGCGTTATGGAATGGCCAACGCATTCACGTCGCCGTGGCAGAGCAAGTGCCGCCTCCCGGAGTCGATACGGCGGAGGATCTGCAACGCGCTGAACAACAATTAATAGCCCGTGTCCAAGGAGAAAATCGTGGCTAAGATCAAAGTGCTTTTTGTGTGTATGGGTAATATTTGCCGCTCACCGACGGCGGAAGGTGTGTTCGCGCAGTTGATCGAGCAGCAGAGCTTGACAGAATATGTGCATGTGGATTCGGCCGGCACGCATGCTTATCACATCGGCAATCCGCCCGATCGGCGTTCGCAACAAACCGCGCTGCGGCGCGGCATCGATCTGAGCAATTTACGGGCGCGCCGTTTTTCGGAAGACGATTTCCAAGAATTCGATTACGTGCTGGCGATGGATTCCGATAACTACCGCAACCTCAGCGAGGCTTGCCCGCCGGAAGCGCGCTACAAATTGAAAATGTTTCTGGAGTTCGCGCCGCATTTAAATGAACTCGACGTGCCGGACCCTTATTATGGAGATGCGCTGGGCTTCGAACGGGTGCTGGATTTAGTGGAGGCCGCCTCGGAAGGGTTGATCGAGCACATTCGAAAAACGCATTTAGAAAATTAGATTGGTGCGAATTGGCGGCTTATGTAATGGATGCCATGCAGGTGAAAAAAAGGACGGCGATCGCCGTCCTTTTTTATTTTCAGGGAAGTGAATCCCTTCAGTGAAGCAACTCAATATCTCATTCTTTGGGTGCGCTGCTTTCAGCGGGACGTGATTCCGGTGCGACGGTTACCGAGGGTGCAGCAGGCATAGGTGTCGCTGCATGCGACTCGGCAGAGGCTGAGGCAGGAATTGAATTAACTTCATGTGCGGGAGCACCCATTGCTCCGCCTTGACCATTGCCAGCTCCCCCCGTGCCTGCCGGGGTCGCACCCCGTGCGCGATCATCGCCGGGTTCGCGGCCGCGACGGCGTCCGCCACGCCGACCGCGGCGCGAGCCTTGCGGACGTTCGCCTTCACGGCGCGGAGGACGCTGTTGGGTAGCGTCGGGGGCGGGAGTGAGTGACGCCGCTTCCATAGGTAATGCGGCGGGAAGCGTCGGCGTGTCTTCACGTAAGGGTTGGACATATTCCGGGCGCGCTTCAGGACGCGGCAGGGAAGAGGCTTCTGTGCTGGGGTTGGGATTCGCAGCTGCGATCTTTGGGTTGGGTGTGCGCTCCGGGCGGCGGTCGCCGCCCGGCCGGCTTTGACCTTGCGGACGCCCGCGATTGTCCGGACGGCGTTCTTGCGGTCGGCCGTTACGTCCGCCACGCGGGTTGTTCCGGTTGTGCGCTGGGCGCGATTCGCGCGCCACGGCGGGCGCGGCTGTACTGCTGACGGCCACAGGTTCGGATGTTTTAGTGGCTGAGCCGGTTAACGTTGCCCACAGACGTTTGATCAAGCCACCCGACTCACTTTTCGAGTCAATCTGGATCGGCGTCGAGGTCGGCGGAGGTGCAGGCACACTCGGCACTACACCTTTAACGGCAGGCTCTTCACGTACTGGCTTAGGTTTGTCGCTGATCGACTGCAATAAGGGTTCTTCTATTTTGATGGCCAGCTTGTAGCTCGAGCCCGTGATGTTTTCTGCTTCACTGGCGCGCACGCGCTGAATATCGTAGTGCGGCGAGTGATATGACGCATTCGGAATCAGAATAACCCCGACTTTTTGGCGTTTCTCGATGGCATTGAGGATGGCGCGCTTTTCATTCAACAGGAACGTCGCCACATCGACCGGCAATTGCGCGATGATTTTACCGGTGCCGTCTTTCATGGTTTCTTCTTCGATGATGCGCAGGATCGACAAGGCCATGGATTCCGCCGTACGTACCGTGCCTTGGCCTTTGCAGCGCGGGCATACGATCTGACTGGCTTCAGCGAGGCTGGGCCGCAAGCGCTGGCGCGATAATTCCAGCAATCCAAAACGTGAAATGCGCCCGATCTGCACGCGCGCACGATCCACGGCCAGCGCGTCGCGGAAACGGTTCTCGACTTCCCGCTGGTTGCGCGGCGAGGTCATGTCGATGAAGTCCACCACCAGCAAACCGCCCAGGTCGCGCAGGCGCAACTGGCGCGCGATTTCGTCGGCGGCCTCGAGATTGGTGTTCAAGGCGGTTTCTTCGATGTCGCCGCCGCGCGTGGCTTGCGCCGAGTTCACATCGACGCTGGTCAGTGCCTCGGTGCGATCGATGACGATGGCGCCGCCGGAGGGCAAGCGCACATCGCGGCCGAAGGCGGATTCTATTTGGCTTTCGATCTGGTAACGCGAGAACAACGGGACCGTGTCTTGGTACTGTTTAAGTTTATGCAGGTTCTGCGGCATGACCATGCGCATGAAGTCGGTCGCATGTTCATAGACTTCCGGAGAATCGATCAGGATTTCGGCGATGTCTTTACGCAGGTAGTCGCGGATCGCGCGGATGATAATGTTGCTTTCCTGGTAGATCAGACACGGCGCGGCCCGTTCTTTATTGGCGGTATCGATCGCGGTCCACAGGTGCATGAGGTAGTCGAAATCCCACTGCAATTCCTCGGTGCCCTTGCCCATGCCGGCGGTGCGGATAATCACGCCCATGTCTTCGGGCAGGGTCAGGCCGCTCAAGGCTTCGCGCGCATCACTGCGTTCGTCGCCGGAAATCTTGCGCGACACGCCACCGGCACCGGGGTTGTTGGGCATCAATACGAGGTAGCGGCCGGCGAGACTGATAAATGTAGTCAGCGCCGCGCCCTTGTTGCCGCGTTCCTCTTTATCGATTTGGACCAGAAGTTCCTGGCCTTCCTTGAGAACTTCGCGAATATTCACCCGCCCGCCGCTGATATCGACGTTGGGGTTGAAATAGGCCGGTGAAATTTCTTTTAGGGGCAGAAAACCATGCCGCTCGGCACCGTAGTCGACAAACGCGGCCTCAAGGCTGGGCTCGACCCGTGTAATGCGGCTTTTGTAGATATTGGATTTTTTCTGCTCGCGTCCTGCGGTTTCAATATCGAGGTCGTACAGTTTCTGACCGTCTACCAGTGCAACGCGCAACTCTTCGGGCTGAGTCGCATTGATCAGCATTCTCTTCATTTTTATTGTCTCTGTCAGCGTGCTCGACCGCGCGTCGTGCCGGGAACAGGAGTGTCATGCTGGGGAACTTCAATCCGCACTGCGGCATTGGTTCGTAACCCGCAACACACTCAACCGTGTCCACAGACAGTTCGCGGGAGCACACGCTTATATATATTCGTTAATATTCGATACGGATGAATGGCTGTTCGTCCATACCACGTGTGGTTGTCCAAATCGGGTTGCCGCTTGCGGGTATCCGTTGCCGCTCTTTCAAGAGCGGATTACTAGCGACCTGAGCGCACATGCAATTTGCGCAACGTTCGCTTAAGATACCGGCTTGTGCACAATCCGCCGGACTGTTCTTGCCACGCTTATGTGTTGATTGGTTCGCTGTTGACCCAGGCTTTAAGCACCCAACGACGCTGTGTATTGTAAGTATTCCAGCCGGATCAAGGCTCATCTAAAGCGCAGTTTAAGAAACACCCCTGCAACAAAAGTAACCTACTGATTCTAACATGAAAGAACAAACTGGCAAGGAAGCGCGCGCAGATCGCTGCGACGATGCGCAGGCAAATGGAGTTGCGAAATCGAATGTGCAGATGCGCGTAGTGCGCGACGGCGAAGCCGGGCAGCGCATCGACAATTTTTTGTTCACTGCGCTGAAGGGCGTGCCTAAAAGTCTCGTTTATCGCATTTTGCGCAGTGGCGAGGTGCGCGTGAACAAGGGGCGGGTCAAGGCGCCGTACCGCTTACAGGCGGGAGATGTACTGCGCATTCCGCCGCTGCGATTGGCTGAGCCCGATACACCACAACAGATTCCCTCGCGCCGGATAGAAGAGCTGCGTGCTGCCGTGTTGCATGAGGATGCCGATCTGCTGGTGCTCGACAAGCCAACGGGTTGGGCCGTACACGGCGGCAGCGGTGTGCCGTATGGAATAATCGAAGCGTTACGCGCGTCACGCACCGATTTGCCGGATCTCGAGCTGGTGCATCGGATTGATCGCGAAACTTCGGGCTGTTTGTTACTGGCGAAAAATCGCACCACCTTGCTGGGCTTGCACGACCTGCTACGCAGCGGCGGCATTGAGAAACGTTACCTGGCTCTGGTAAAAGGGCACTGGCCCGCCAAGCTGCGCCGCGTGGATGTGGCCCTGCAAAAAAATATTCTGCAATCCGGTGAACGTATGGTCGCGGGTGGCGAGGACGGCAAGGAGTCGATCACTGAATTCAATATCCGCACTCTCTACAAAGGCGCGAGCCTGATGGAAGCCCGCTTGCTGACCGGGCGTACGCATCAGGTTCGCGTGCATGCGGCGCATGCCGGCCATCCCTTGGCGGGCGATCCTAAATACGGTGATACGGACTTCAATAAATACATGAAAAAACAGGGCCTGAAACGTCTTTTCTTGCACGCGCAATCGGTGAGTTTTCAGCTCCCCGGCAGTGCCCGCAGGTTGAACTTGCGCGCGCCGTTGCCGTTGGATTTACAACAGGTGTTGGATGGTATGGAGGCCACCCCATGACGCGGCGCTTTGATTTACTTGTGTTCGATTGGGACGGCACGGTGATGGACTCGGTGGCGCGCATCGTCGCGTCAATGCATGCCGCAATCACGGATTTGGAGTGGGAGCCACGTCCCACATCGGCTTTGCGTGACATTATCGGGTTGGGCCTGCGCGAGGCGGTGCAGCGGCTTTATCCGCAAATTAAAGCGGAGAACTATGAGCGTTTCGTCGAACGTTATCGCCATCATTTTATGATTGCCAATCCCATTTCTTCCGAACTTTTCCCCGGCGCAGCCGATACCCTGCGGGAATTACACCGGCAGGGATATTTGCTGGCCGTGGCGACGGGCAAGGGGCGCCAAGGCTTGAACAAAGTGCTGGACGAAACCGGATTGAAATCTTTGTTTCGCAGCACGCGTTGCGCGGAAGAAACCGCCTCCAAGCCGGATCCGCGCATGCTGCTCGAAATCATGCGCGAGCTGAACGTACCCGCCGCGTCCACCCTGATGATCGGTGATACCGAATACGATATGGAGATGGCCGTCAACGCCGGAACACCCGCGCTGGCGGTAGATTACGGTGTACATGACCGCACCCGCCTCGCACTGCATGCGCCGTTGCATTGTCTGAGCGAAATTCGCGAGTTGCTCGCCTGGCTGGAGCGCGTTTGAATTAACCGGCAATGCACACGCCGGTTTCGAGTAACATAAATGAATATCATCCCAGGAAGCTGCCATGTCTGACGAAAAAACTCCTCCCGAACAAGCGCCAACTCCGGAAGATCCGTGGACGGGTCCAGGCATGACAGCAAAAGACGATGAGGGTGCCGGATGGGCGGCGCCCACTGTCGATGCTCCTCCACCCGGCAAGGCGGCCGAACCGGCTGCGGTCACAACTGAGGCGAAGAAAGACGGTTGGGAACGTGAACTGATCACCCGCTTGGCAACCGATGCGCTGGTCGAACAACGCAAAGCGCGGCGCTGGAGCATCGTGTTCAAGTCGGCCATGCTTATTTATCTGCTGATGTTGTTGTCCGCGTTGCCCTTCGACTTCGGTGGATCCAAAACCATCGGTAAACATACCGCCTTGGTGGAATTGCAAGGCGTGATCGAAGACGGCGGGCCGGCGGGGGCGGATAACATCATCCAGGGCTTGCGCGATGCGTTCGAAGACCGCAACACTGCCGCCGTGATTCTGCGCATCAACAGCCCGGGCGGCAGCCCGGTGCAAGCCGGGTATATGAACGACGAGATCAACCGCTTGCGCGAGAAACATCCGAACGTCCCGCTCTACGCGGTGATCACCGACATCTGTGCCTCCGGCGGCTATTACGTGGCGGCCGCTGCGGATGAGATCTATGCCGACAAAGCCAGCATCGTCGGTTCCATCGGCGTGTTGATGGACGGCTTCGGGTTCACCGAGGTGATGAAAAAAGTCGGTGTCGAGCGGCGCCTGATCACCGCCGGCGAACACAAAGGCTTCCTCGATCCCTTCACGCCCGCCAAAGAGGAAGACGTCATGCACGTGAAGGGTCTGTTAAAGACAATTCACAAACAATTCATCGACGTCGTCAAAGAAGGGCGCGGCGCACGCCTGAAAGAAAATCCCGACCTGTTCAGCGGCTTGGTCTGGACCGGGGAACAAAGTGTCGAGCTCGGCTTGATCGATGGCCTGGGCAGCACGAGTTACGTCGCGCGCGAAATCATTGGCGAAGAAAAGCTCGTCGACTTCACGCCGCAACCGAATTATTTGAACCGCTTTGCCGAGCGCCTCGGCGTGGCCATCGGCCGTCAGTTACCGATGTCGATCGGCGCAACACCGGTGTTGCGGTAGCCTGTGACTGCGGGGTGAGGATGACGCGCCCCGCGGTTCAAATCACCTTCATTCCTTCCGTTTCCAGCATGCGTGTCAAGCGGATCAGCGGCAGGCCGATCAGCGCAGTCGGGTCGTCGCCTTCCAGACGTTCGAACAACGCAATGCCTAAACCTTCGGATTTGAAACTGCCGGCGCAGTTGTACGGTTGTTCGCGGTGCAGATAGTTTTCAATTTGCCCGGAACTCAATGGGCGGAAGTGGACGCGAAATGGAACCACTTCAATCTGCGCTTTCCCGGAGCGGGTATTGAGTAAACACAAGCCGGTTAAAAAAGTCACGCTCCGGCCCGAGCAACGCTGCAATTGGCCAACCGCATTTTCATGCGTGCCGGGTTTGGTTAGGATTTCCACGCCGATGACGGCCACTTGATCCGAGCCAATGATCAATGCATTCGGAAACTGTTTCGCCACCGCGTGTGCCTTTTCCTCCGCCAGACGGCGTACCAAATGTTCCGGTGTTTCTCCCGGTCGATGTGCTTCGTCGACATTCGGTGCGGCGGTAGTGAATTCCAAGCCCAAGCGTTGCAACAGTTCCTTGCGGTAGGGGGAAGTGGATGCGAGGACCAGCGGCTGCTGCATTATTCAATCTCAATCAGCGCTTCGTCGGGGTTGACGGTATCGCTTTTTTTCACGTGCACCTGAGTAATTTTCCCGGAGATAGGCGCCTGGATTTCGGTCTCCATTTTCATGGCTTCGGTGACCAGCACCGGGTCACCGGCCTTGACTTCATCGCCGACTTTCACCAGCACGTCAACGATGGTGCCGGGCATTGACGAGGTGACGTGGCCGGGTTTGGTGGCGCGCGGGCGTTTGCTGCCTTTGATAGTTGACGACCTGGCCGGTCCGTTGTTCGGTGCGCGCCCGGTGCTGCTGCCGGGGCTCAGGATTTCGTCGAGGGTTTCGACCATGATTTCTTCAGGCACGCCATCCACGCTTACGTAAAATGGACGGCGGTCTTGCGTGTTGTGGCCGGTGCCGGTGACTTTGATGTGGTAAGTTTCGCCGTGCAACGAGATGTTGAATTCGGTGGCGACGGCGCAGTAATAGTCTTTACCCACCGCGGGCGGTGCTTCCAGCGGCTCGGGCACCAAGGTGCCGGCGGCACGCTGTTGTAAAAAGTCACGACCCACGTCAGGGAACATCGCGTAGGTGAGTACATCTTCCGGAGAATGTGCCAGGCTGCCGATTTCGTCTTTCAATTTTTCCATTTCCGGTTCAAGCAGATCGGCGGGACGGGAGTCGATCACATCGGCATTGCCGATCGCCTGCTGCCGCACCGCCGCGTTGACTATGCCGGGCGGGCGGCCATAGCGGCCCTGCAAATAAAATTTCACTTCGTTGGTGATATTTTTGTAACGGGCGCCGGTAATGACATTTAACACCGCCTGGGTTCCGACAATTTGCGAAGTGGGAGTGACCAGCGGCGGGTAACCCAGGTCTTCGCGCACGCGCGGAATTTCTTGCAGCACTTCGTCCATGCGTTGCAGTGCGCCTTGTTCCTTGAGCTGGTTCGACAGATTGGAAATCATGCCGCCGGGCACCTGATTCACTTGCACGCGCGTATCCAGACCAGTGAATTCGCTTTCGAATTGCGCATATTTTTTGCGCACTTCGCGGAAGTAAAAACCAATTTCCTGCAGCGCCTCAAGATTTAAACCCGTGTCGTATTCGGTACCCCGGAATGCAGCCACCATGGTTTCGGTGGCGGGATGACTGGTGCCTCCCGACATGGTGGAGATCGCCGTATCGATATGGAAGCAACCATTTTCGACGCCTTTCCATTGGCAGATTGGTGCCAGCCCGCTGGTGGCATGCGAGTGCAACTGCAATGGGATGGAGACGCTGTTATGGAGCGCTCTTACTAATTTGGCGGCCGCATCCGGCGTCAGCAGGCCGGCCATGTCTTTGATCGCGAGGCTGTCGCAGCCCATCTCTTCGAGTTCCTTGGCGATAGCGACGAATTGGTCAATACCGTGCACCGGGCTGGTGGTGTAGCTGATGGCGCCTTGCGCATGTTTGCCCGCCTTTTTCACGGCCGCAACCGAGGCGCGGATGTTACGCGTGTCGTTGAGCGC
This sequence comes from uncultured Gammaproteobacteria bacterium, assembly GCA_964532385.1. GTDB lineage: Bacteria > Pseudomonadota > Gammaproteobacteria > SG8-11 > SG8-11 > UBA6921. The sequence goes on from CAZHHW010000038.1 coordinate 18,201, forward strand.
GTCGAAAATTCGGAACACATCCATGCCGTGGTCGGCGCACTTCATGACAAAAGCTTCGACCACATCGTCGGGATAATGGCGATATCCAAGCAGATTTTGTCCGCGCAACAACATTTGCAACTGTGTATTGGGCAGGGCGGCGCGCAGTTTATTCAACCGTTCCCACGGATCTTCTTTGAGAAAGCGCATGCAGGTGTCGAATGTCGCGCCGCCCCACACTTCCAGCGACCAGTAGCCGATATTGTCAAGCTTTGGGCAGATCGGCAGCATGTCCTCCAGGCGCAAACGCGTGGCGATCAGGGATTGGTGCGCGTCGCGCAGAACGGTCTCGGTGATGTTTACGCGGGGCATGATGATTCCTTTATTATTTATTGCAAACCCATATGTGCGGCGATGGCGGCGGAGATCGCCGCGGCGACGTCGCGCATCGGGCGCTTGGTCGAATAATTGATCAATTCCGGATGCGCGTCGACGAAGCTGGTGTTGAACACACCGCTGCGAAATTCGCGTGATTTTAAAATCTCCAGGTAGTATGGGATCGTGGTCTTGACACCATACACACCGATGTCGTTCAACGCGCGGCTGGCGCGATTGAGCAACGCCTCCCAGGTGAGCGCCCAGAGCGTGAGCTTCGCGCACATCGAGTCGTAGTAAGGCGGAATTTCATAACCGGTGTAAATCGCCGCGTCGGTGCGCACGCCCGGGCCGCCGGGTGCCAGATAACGCGTGATGCGCCCATAACTCGGCAGGAAATCGTTCTTCGGGTCTTCGGCATTAATGCGAAACTCCATCGCGAATCCGCGCCGTTGCACATCTTTTTGTTTGTAGCGCAAGGCCTGGCCGTCGGCGATACGGATTTGTTCCTGCACGATGTCGATGCCCGTGATTTGCTCGGTGACGGTGTGCTCGACTTGCAGGCGCGTGTTCATCTCCATGAAGAAAAATTCGCCGGATTCGTCCAGCAAAAATTCCACGGTGCCCGCGTTGCGGTAACCGACCTTCTTCGCCGCTTTCACCGCCAGCTTGCCGATCAAGTTGCGTTGCGACTCGTCGAGTTGCGGCGAGGGCGCGATCTCGATGAGCTTTTGATGACGGCGCTGAATCGAACAGTCGCGCTCGAACAGATGAATCACGTTACCGTGATGATCGGCGAGAATCTGCACTTCGATGTGCCGGGGGTTGACGACACATTTCTCCACGAACACGTCGGCGCTGCCGAACGCCTTGGTCGCTTCGGAAATCACGCGCTCGAAATTGCGTTTGAGTTCCTCTTCGCTGTCGCAACGCCGGATGCCGCGCCCGCCGCCGCCCGACGTGGCCTTGAGCATGACCGGATAGCCGATACTGCGCGCGAAAGCGACCGCTTCATCGACGCTCGCCAGATTGCCGTCACTACCCGGCACCACCGGAATTTTCGCCTTGATCATGCTGCGCCGCGCTTCGACCTTGTCGCCCATGCGGCGGATCGCCTGCGCATCCGGACCGATGAAAATCACGCCGCGCTTCACGCAGATTTCCGCGAGCTGCGGATTTTCCGATAAAAACCCATAGCCGGGATGGATTGCATCGCAACCGGTGGCGACCGCCAGATTCACAATGCGGTGCGCATTAAGATAACCCGCTACAGTATCGGGCCCCAGGCTGTACGCTTCATCCGCCTTTTTGACATGCAAGCCATGACGGTCGGCATCGGCATACACGGCGGCGGAACGGATACTCATCTCGGCACAGGCGCGCGCAATGCGCACCGCGATCTCGCCACGGTTGGCGATCAGAATCTTGCGAATCAAATGACGTGTGCTCCAGGCAGAGTGAAGAAGACGTTGGGCATGTCTAAAGAATCTAGTTGTCGCGGAGGTTGCTGGCAAGGGTTACGTGCTGATTGAAGGCGCCTGATTTGGCGGGTGCTTTGTGTCCATAAAGTGATGCTTTTGCGAGTACATCGCACGCGATGTACCGTAATTACGCCGAACAATTTACTGACGATGTACGTGATCTCTATTCGGCATCAACGCGAACTCGATTATCCGTAAGAGAACGTAAAGGCTGAGCTCGCTCGAATGGTGGTTGCGGAAAGCGGGTCTCTTCGACTAAATCACAGCCTCTGTCATTATCAAGTACACGACGTGTAACTTAGGTCGTGAAGCTATCTGCTATGCTCAATGAGAGGCGTCCGAATTGCCAGCCATGGAGCGATGCCAATGAACGCTAAAAATACCCCAAGCAATTTTCCGGTGGTTTGTATCGGGGGCTCGGCGGGCGGCCTTGAGGCCTATATCCGGTTGTTACAGCATTTGCCGCCGGACATGGGCGTTGCTCTGGTGATTGTCAATCACATGAGAACTGTCGCCACGCGGCTCCACGAGATTCTTCCGCATTACACCCCGATGCCGGTGGAACTGATTACGGAAAGGCTGGTGATCAAACCCAACTGTGTATTTATTATCCCGGAACAACGTGACCTGCATGTGCTTGAGGGTGAGTTTCGCCTCAAGCCCATCTCGAAACCCCGCGGATGGCCCGATGTAATTACGGTTTTTCTGCGTTCCATGACGCAAAATTGGGACGGTAAGCTGATCGCTGTCATCGTCTCCGGGTTTGACGGCGACGGGGCGGCCGCACTGTGCGGAATAAAAGAAGTGGGTGGCATTACCATCGCGCAGAAGCTTGACACCGCCACGGCGCCCGATATGCCCGAGAGTGCGATTGCCAGCGGCTGTATCGATTTTGTCCTTTCGCCGGAAAATATCGCCAAGGAAATTGTACGGATTGCACGCGGAATCGAATAACTTCCCGTTTGAACCCTGCCTTTTTGGCGAACTTTCCACAGCACACAAATGTACATGAGCCTTTGACAGCGCCGGGTGCGGCCGCTATTATTGCGCGCCTATGACGCAGCGGTTACCGGAACACATCGACCCGTTCCGCTTGGTGCGCCAGCATCGCATCTTGAACGGCACCTTGGAATTGCGCCGGATGGAACGGCTCGCGCCGTTATTGCATTCGGCCGAAGGTGTTGCGAACGTCGATCTTGAATTCGGGACCGATGACATGGGCGTGATGTGCGTAGTGGGTCGCGTCAATGCCGAGCTACACTTTGTTTGTCAGCGCTGCATGCAGCCGATGACACACGCGGTGGATGCGGAAGTTGCGCTGGGTCTGGTGGCGAATCGCAGCGACGCCGACAAGATGGCGGCGCACTATGAACCGCTGATTGTCGAAGAAGTCCCGACACCGCTACTGCCGATTATTGAAGACGAATTGTTGTTGCTGGTGCCGATTGTCGCGTTGCATGAGTTGAGCGAATGTGCAGCGCTGCCACAACCAAATGTCGCGGCAGAGCCGGTGGCGCAGCGAGAAAATCCCTTTGCGGTGTTGGCTAAATTGAAGCCGCGTAATAGCAGTAAAAATTAGTTTTTCAGGAGACCCTGTATGGCAGTTCAGCAAAATCGCAAGACGGCATCCAAGCGCGGCATGCGCCGTTCGCACGACAAATTGAGCAACCCGGCATTATCGATCGATTCGAAATCCGGCGAAACTCATTTGCGCCACCACGTCACCGCCGGCGGATATTACCGTGGTCGCCAGGTGATCGTGCCGAAGGAAGATGCAGAGTAGTCCCGGGTTAATTTCTTCCCTCCGCCTTTACTGGTGATGACGCGCTTCGCGCATTACACCCTGTTACCGCACTCACTGCCGCGCTTGCGCGGCAGTGTCGTTTGCGTGCGGGCCGCAGTGTCTGAATCGCCGAGGTTCGGTCAATGAGCGCACGCGTGACCATTGCGATCGATGCCATGGGCGGCGATCACGGCACGCATGTCACCGTGCCCGCGGCCCTGGAGATATTGAAACGGCACGCGAACACCAAAATTATTCTGGTGGGACAGCAGGACATTCTCGACCAGGAGCTGCATACCCAGCGTGCCACGGTGTCGGAACGTCTCACGATTCATCATGCCTCGCAAACCGTTGCGATGGATGAGCTGCCGTCCCAGGCTTTGCGTGGCAAAAAAGATTCATCCATGCGGGTGGCGATTAATCTGGTTAAAGAAGGTGCGGCGGATGCCTGCGTGAGCGCGGGAAATACCGGCGCGCTGATGGCCACCGCGCGCTTCGTTCTGAAAACCCTGCCGGGCATCGACCGGCCCGCCATCATCACCGCCTTGCCGACGATCAAGGGTCATACCCACATGCTCGATCTGGGTGCCAATGTCGACACCACGGCCGAACATTTGTTCGAGTTCGCGGTGATGGGCTCGGTGTTGACAAGCGCCGTGGAAAATATCGAGCGGCCCACGGTGGCGCTGCTGAACATTGGCGAAGAAGAAATCAAGGGTAATGAGGGCGTAAAGGAAGCGGCCCAACTGCTTGCGTCGAGCAGCCTGAATTACATCGGTTATGTCGAGGGTGATGACATTTTTAAAGGCGCGGCCGATGTGGTGGTGTGCGACGGTTTCGTGGGAAACGTGGCGCTCAAAACCACTGAAGGCGTGGCGCGCATGATTCGCCATTTCATGAAACAGGAATTTCAGCGCAATCTGCTGACCAAAGCGGTTGGCTTGCTCGCCATGCCGGTTTTAAAATCCTTTGCTCGCAAAATCGATCCACGTCTTTACAATGGAGCGAGCTTTGTGGGCTTGCAGGGTATCGTTATCAAAAGCCACGGAAACGCCGATATTTTCGCATTCACGATGGCGATTAACGAAGCGTTGATCGAGGTGGAGAAGAACGTACCCGAACGCATTCGCAGCCAGCTCGATTTTCACCTGGCACAAAGGAAAGCCGTATGACTTATGCGCGCATCATCGGCACGGGCGGGTTCCTGCCCGAAAAAATACTCACCAATGCCGATCTGGAGAAAATGGTCGACACCTCCGACGCATGGATCGTCGAACGCACCGGAATCAGGAAGCGCCATATCGCGGCGAAAAATGAAACGACCTGCGACCTGGCTGAAGCCGCGGCGCGCCGCGCATTGGAGGCGGCGGGTCTTGACGCCACCGCGCTTGATCTGATCATTATCGGCACCACCACCCCCGACCGCATCTTTCCCAGCACCGCCTGTTTGTTGCAACAACGCTTGGGTGTGCATGGCTGCGCGGCGTTTGATGTGCAAGCCGTATGCACCGGCTTTGTCTACGCGCTGGCCATCGCCGATAAATTTATCCGCGCCGGTTCCGCGCGCCGCGCGCTGGTGATCGGCGCCGAGACCTTGTCGCGCATTACCGACTGGACCGATCGCGGCACCTGCGTGTTGTTCGGCGACGGCGCGGGCGCGGTAATCCTCGAAGCCAGCGATGAACCCGGCATCCTGTCGACACATCTGCACGCCGATGGGCAATACAAAGACTTGCTCACCGTGCCGTCCGGCGTCTCGCAAGGCTATGACAAGATGCAAGCGGGCACCGCGTTCATGAAGATGGAAGGCAACGAAGTGTTCAAGGTAGCTGTGAACACCTTGGGCGACATCGTCGATGAAACCCTGGCGGCCAATCAGTTGGAGAAAAGCGACATCGACTGGCTGGTGCCGCATCAAGCCAATATTCGTATCATTGCCGCCACCGCGAAAAAACTGAAGCTGCCGATGGAGCGCGTGGTCGTGACCGTGGCCGAGCACGGCAACACGTCGGCGGCTTCGGTACCGCTGGCGCTCGACGTGGCGGTACGCGATGGCCGCATCAAGCGCGGCGACACGCTGCTGCTGGAAGCGTTCGGCGGCGGGTTTACCTGGGGCTCGGCCTTGATTCGGTACTAACACAGTTTAGGTGTGACACGATGACACTCGCATTCGTATTTCCTGGTCAAGGTTCGCAATCGGTCGGCATGCTGGCCGAGCTCGCGGCGCAGTATCCCGTAGTGAAAGAGACATTCGCGGAAGCTTCCGCCGTGCTCAAACTGGATTTATGGCAGACCGTGCATGAGGGCCCGGAAGCGACACTGAATCAAACGCAGATTACCCAACCGGCGATGTTGGCCGCAGGTGTCGCGACCTGGCGCGTCTGGCAGTCGCGCGGCGGGGCGCAGCCGCGCTTGATGGCTGGGCACAGCCTGGGTGAATACAGCGCGCTGGTGTGTGCGGGTGCGTTGGATTTCGCGGCAGCCGTGGAGCTGGTTGCATTGCGCGGGCGTTATATGCAAGAGGCCGTGCCCGCCGGGCAGGGCGCGATGGCGGCGATCCTCGGCCTGGAAGACGCGCAGGTTGTAGCGGCATGTCAACACGCGGCACAAGGTGAGGTGGTGGCGGCGGTGAATTTTAATTCACCCGGGCAGGTGGTGATTGCGGGTCAGGCGGCTGCCGTGAACCGCGCCATGGAAGCCTGTCTCGCAGCCGGCGCAAAACGCGCATTGCCGCTGCCTGTCAGCGTGCCTTCGCATTGCGCGTTAATGAAACCGGCCGCCGAACAACTCGCGCAACGTTTGCATAGCCTGAACCTGCGCGAACCGCAGATCCCGGTGATTAACAATGTGGATGTCGCGATGCCCGCTGCCGCCGCCGCAATTCGCGACGCCCTGGTACGCCAGCTTTACAATCCGGTGCGCTGGGTGGAGACCGTGCAACGCATGGCCGGCGAAGGTGTAACTCAATTGATTGAATGCGGGCCTGGAAAAGTATTGACAGGTTTAAACAAACGCATTGCCAAAGAAATGTCGACACACGCATTGGTGGATGTGGCGTCATTGAATAACGCGTTGGCGTAGGAGATGAGCATGACTGAATTGGCAGGCGAAATCGCGTTGGTTACCGGCGCGACGCGCGGAATCGGACAAGCCATTGCGCTGGAGCTCGGTGCACGTGGCGCAATTGTAATCGGCACTGCGACTTCAACCGAGGGTGCGCAGAAAATTACCGCCGCGCTTGCGGAAAAAGGCATCAAAGGTGCTGGATTGAGCATGAATGTGGCGGACCCGTTGTCCATCGAACCTGCGCTGACGCACATGGAAAAAGAGTTTGGCGCCGCGACCATTCTGGTAAACAACGCGGGCATTGCGCGTGACAATCTGTTGATGCGCATGAAGGATGACGACTGGAACGACATCATCAACACGAATTTAAGTTCGGTGTTCCGGCTGTCGAAAGCGTGCATTCGCGGCATGATGAAAGCCCGCAAGGGCCGCATCATCAGCATTGCTTCGGTGGTGGGTGCGATGGGCAACGCCGGACAAACCAACTATGCGGCGGCCAAGGCGGGCATCATGGGATTCAGTAAAGCACTGGCACGTGAAGTCGCGTCGCGCGGCATTACCGTGAACGTGATCGCGCCGGGGTTTATCGAAACCGACATGACGCGCGCATTGCCCGAAGCGCAAAAAGAAATTTTGTTGAAGGAAATTCCGCTGGCATGTCTGGGACAACCGCAGGATATCGCGGCGGCAGTGGCTTTTTTAGCCGGTCCCGGGGGTGCTTATATCACTGGCCACACCTTGCATGTGAACGGCGGGATGTACATGGTTTAACAGTAAATTAATCTTTAGAACAATAAGTTAGGCGAGGAATACGAGCGGATGGGTGTTTGCTGGCATCTGAACTTCGTTTCCAATAGAATAGCGGCCGCAGCGTAAAGCTGCATTTTCATTTTTGGGAGGAAGAACACCACATGAGTACGATCGAAGAACGCGTCAAGAAGATCGTTGTTGAGCAATTGGGCGTCAAGGAAGCTGAAGTCAGCAATGATGCATCGTTTGTGGACGATCTGGGCGCAGATTCCCTGGATACCGTTGAGCTGGTCATGGCGCTGGAAGAAGAATTCGAAACTGAAATTCCCGACGAAGATGCCGAGAAGATCACGACGGTGCAGCAGGCCATCGACTACATCAACAAAAACGTCAAAAGCGCATAAACTTGCGCATCCGGCGCAGTTGCGGCAGCGTTGCCGCCGCCGGAACGTAAACATATTCAAAACTTATTCAGCTCTAAATCAATGGCACCGACATCAGGCAAACGGCGCGTTGTCGTGACCGGCTTGGGCATGGTTTCGCCCGTGGGACTGAACGTGAAAACCGCGTGGGAAAATATTCTCGCCGGGAAGAGCGGCATCGGCCCGATCGACAGCTTCGACGTCAGTGCATTTTCCACGCGCTTTGGCGGATTGGTGTGGGGTTTTGACATCAACACGATCCTGTCGAGCAAAGAAGCGCGCAAGATGGATCCGTTCATTCACTACGGCATCGCCGCAGCGAAAGAAGCCGTCGAAGATGCGGGACTGGTGGCGACTGAAGAAACCGCGCCGCGCATCGGCGTAGCGCTGGGTGCCGGGATCGGCGGATTGGGTGGTATTGAAAAAGGCCACGATGCCTATCTCGACGGCGGGCCGCGCAAGATTTCCCCGTTTTTTGTGCCTTCGAACATCATCAATATGATCTCCGGCAACCTGTCGATCATGTTCGGATTTCAAGGGCCGAACATCGCCTTGGTGTCGGCGTGTGCCACCGGTACGCACTGCATCGGCGATGCGGCACGCATCATCGAATACGGCGATGCGGATGTGATGATCGCCGGCGGCGCCGAAGCGGCGACCACGCATACCGGACTCGGTGGTTTCTGCGCGGCGCGGGCCTTATCGCAGCGCAATGACGATCCACTTACGGCGAGCCGCCCGTTCGACAAGGACCGCGACGGCTTTGTGTTGAGCGACGGCGCGGGCGCACTGGTGCTGGAAGAATACGAATTCGCTAAAAAACGCGGCGCACGTATTTATGCCGAAGTGATCGGCTTTGGCATGAGCGGCGATGCCTACCATATGACCTCACCGGCCGCAGGCGGCGGCGGCGCGCGCCGCTGCATGGAGGCCGCGCTGCGCAATGCGCATCTCAACGCCGAACAGGTTCAGTACATCAACGCTCATGGCACCTCAACACCGCAAGGTGATGCCGCTGAAACGCTGGCGGTTAAAGCCGCCTTTGGCGCGCACGCGCACAAAGTCGCGATGAGCTCCACAAAATCCATGACCGGGCACCTGCTCGGCGCGGCGGGCGGCATCGAAGCCGTGTTCAGTGCCTTGGCGATCCGCGATCAAGTCGCACCACCGACCATCAACCTGCACAACCCCGATCCCGAATGCGACCTCGACTACGTGCCGCACACCGCCCGTCAGATGAAAATCGACACCGTGATGTCGAACTCGTTCGGCTTCGGCGGCACCAACGC
>CAZHHW010000039.1:0-27159 GCA_964532385.1 uncultured Gammaproteobacteria bacterium
TTGGGCGATGCGGCGGCGATGCCGGTGACAAGCTTCGTGAAACACTTCCGCGCCGAGTTCGAATATCACATCGAACACAAGAAATGCATGGTAGGACACTGATTCCATGTTGCATTCAAACCAATCCTGCGTTGGTGGCCCCTGGCCGGACTCATGTGCTGTCGGCGGCCTTCCGCCTTTTGTCTTCGTTTGAGTGCAACAGGGAACTGGAACTTTTATGAATCCAATAATGGTCACACTTGAAATCGACGGCAAGAAAGTCCAGGCGCGCAACGGCGCCATGGTCATTGAAGCCGCCGACGAACTGGGGATTAAGATTCCGCGCTTCTGTTATCACAAGAAGCTGTCGATCGCGGCCAATTGCCGCATGTGCCTGGTCGAGGTCGAAAAGGCGGCCAAGCCCTTGCCCGCCTGCGCCACGCCGGTTACGGAAGGCATGCGGATTTTCACGCAATCGCGCAAGGCGCTGGAAGCACAGAAAGCGGTGATGGAATTTCTGCTCATCAATCATCCGCTGGATTGCCCGATTTGCGATCAGGGCGGCGAATGTGAATTGCAGGACGTCGCCATGGGCTACGGTCGTGACATTTCACGTTACGCGGAAAACAAGCGTGTGGTGACCGACAAGAATCTGGGGCCGCTCATCGCCACCGACATGACGCGCTGCATTCATTGCACCCGCTGCGTGCGTTTCGGCGATGAAATCGCCGGTTTGCGCGAGCTGGGTGCGACCGGCCGCGGCGAACACATGGAAATCGGCACCTACATCGAAAACGCAGTGGGTTCGGAGTTGTCGGGCAATGTGATCGATCTGTGCCCGGTCGGCGCGCTCACCTCCAAGCCGTTCCGCTTTTCCGCGCGCGCGTGGGAAATGCGCCAGCATCCCACCATCGCGCCGCACGATTGCATCGGCTCGAATATTTTTGTGCATGTGGCTAAAAATAAAGTGCTGCGCGTGGCGCCGCACGACAATGAAGCAGTCAACGAAACCTGGATTTCCGACCGCGACCGTTACAGCTACGAAGGTTTGAACGCCGCCGACCGCTTGCGCGCGCCGATGATCCGGCAGGACGGGCAGTGGCGCGAGGTCGACTGGACCACGGCACTGGATTTTACCGTGAGCGGTTTGCAAAAAGTGATTGCGCAGCACGGCGCCCAACAGCTCGGCGCGCTGTGTTCGCCGTCGTCGACGCTCGAAGAAATGTATCTGTTGCAGAAAGCCTTGCGCGCGCTGGGCAGCTCCAACCTCGACCACCGTCTGCGGCAAACGGATTTCTCGGATCAAGACCAGGCGCCATTGTATCCGTGGCTGGGCCAGAGCATCGAGCATCTGGAGCAGGTGGATGCCGCCTTGCTGATCGGTTCCAACGTGCGCAAAGACCAGCCTTTGGCGGGGCATCGCCTGCGCAAAGCCGCGTTGGCGGGCGCGCATATCATGTTCATCAATCCGCTGGATTACGATTTCCGTTTTGATGTCGCGCAGAAAATCATCACCGATCCGCGCCGCATGGTGTCTGAGTTGTGCGGCGTGGCCAAAGCGCTGGTGCAAATCACCGGAGTGAAGGCACCGGCGGGTCTGAGCGAGATATTTAAATCGGCGCATGTCGAAGCGGCGCACACCACCATTGCGCAAAACCTGAAGAATGCGCGCAATGGCACAGTGCTGTTGGGTTTGGGTGCATGTGCGCATGCGGAATTTTCAGCGCTGCGCACGCTGGCCAGCCTGATTGCGCAATTGACGGATGCGAAATTGGGTTATTTAAGCGACGGCGCCAATGCCGCCGGCGCGTGGCTGGCTGGTATGGTGTCGCACCGGGGTCCGGCGGGCGGCAAAATCGCCGCGGGTGGTCAACACGCGGCGGCCATGTGCAAGACCGGTTTAAAAGCCTATCTGCTGTTGGGCGTTGAGCCCGATATGGATCTCGCTTATGCGCGCGCGGCGCTGGCCGAGTTGCGTGCCGCGCAATTTACGGTGGTGATGTCGCCGTTCAGAAATCCGACGCTTGAGCAGATCGGACATGTGATGTTGCCGGTCGCTCCGTTTACGGAAACGTCCGGCACCTTTGTAAACGCCGAGGGCCGCTGGCAGAGTTTTACAGGAGCGATTGCCCCCTTTGCGGAGGCACGTCCGGCCTGGAAGGTATTGCGTGTGCTGGGCAACCTGCTGCAACTGCCGGGTTTTGATTACGTAACCTCCGAAGAAATCCGCGATGAGTTGCATGCCCTTACCGGTGACGCGAAGCCGGACAATAAATCCGCCGGACGCGGTCCATCGCGCCTGGCGGCGCAGGTGCAAGGTGTGGCGCGCGTCGCGGATGTGCCTTTATATGCAGTGGATGCGACGGTGCGGCGTGCCGGAGCATTACAAAAAACGGCGGACGCGCCGTTACCGGCCGTTTATCTCAACGCGCGTCATGCCGAGCAGTTGGGTGTGCGTGCCGGGCAGAACGTGGGAATAACGCAGGGCGGCGAGCAATTGGTCTTGCCGGCGGCGCTGGATGAGCGAGTTCCGGACGCCTGTATTTTGGTGTACGCTGGCCAACCCGGCGCGGCGCTGTTAGATCCCGATGCCGCGGTATCGCTGCAGCGTATTTAATAAAAATCAACAAGCACGTCCTTCTCAATCCAGATTGGGAAAGCGCGGTAAAGGGGAAGGAAGTTCATGCTGGATTCGTTGTTGGCGCTTTGGGCGGGGTTGCCGGAGATGGTGCAAACCGTCGCGCTCATTGTCGTGAAAATTCTGGCAATCGTGATTCCGCTATCGTTGTCGGTGGCGTATATCACTTTTGCCGAACGCAAAGTCATTGGCTATGTGCAGGTACGTATCGGACCCAATCGTGTGGGCCCGCGCGGCTGGTTGCAGCCGATCGCCGATGCCGTGAAGTTGCTGACCAAAGAAATAATCTTACCGTCCAGCGCGAACCTGTTTCTGTTCGTTCTCGCACCGATCTTATGTCTGGCTCCATCCTTGGCGGCCTGGGCGGTGATTCCATTTGCCGAAGACATGGTGCTCAGCAACATCGATGCGGGACTGCTGTACATTCTGGCGATTTCCTCGATGAGCGTGTACGGCATCATCATCGCGGGCTGGGCCTCCAACTCGAAATATGCATTTCTGGGGGCCTTGCGTTCCGCCGCGCAAATGGTCTCGTATGAAATCGCGATGGGTTTTGCATTGGTGGGTGTACTGCTGGCGGCGGGTTCGTTGAATCTGTCGCAAATCGTGCATGCGCAGCAGGGGCCGTTTTGGAATTGGTATTTTATTCCGCTGTTGCCTTTATTCGTCGTGTATTTCATTGCCGGCGTGGCGGAAACCAATCGCGCACCGTTCGACGTGGCGGAGGGTGAGTCGGAAATCGTGGCCGGGTTTCATGTTGAATATTCCGGCATGACCTTCGCGGTGTTCTTCCTGGCGGAATACGCCAACATGATTCTGGTGTCGGTGCTGGCCAGCCTGATGTTCATGGGCGGCTGGTTATCGCCCTTGAACGGCATTATGCCGGAGCGGATGTTTACAGTTCCGGGACTGGGCCTGCTGCTGGGCGATGGCGCACACTGGCTGTTGCTGAAAACTGCTTTTTTCCTGTTTCTGTTCCTGTGGTTTCGCGCGACTTTTCCGCGTTACCGGTACGACCAGATCATGCGCTTAGGCTGGAAAGTATTCATACCCATTACCATCGTCTGGTTGCTGGTGGTGGGGGGCATGGTCTTGGGCCACGTCGGACCGTGGTTTGCTTAAGGAGCCCAATGCGATGAACAGCATCGTCAATTATTTTAAAAGCTTGTTGTTGCTGGAACTGTTCCGTGGTTTAGCGTTGACCGGAAAATATCTGTTCGCGCGCAAAATCACCGTGCAATATCCCGAAGAAAAGACTCCCATGTCGCCGCGTTTTCGCGGGTTGCACGCATTGCGCCGTTATCCGAACGGCGAGGAACGTTGCATCGCCTGCAAGCTGTGCGAGGCGGTGTGTCCGGCCTTGGCGATTACGATCGAATCCGAACAGCGCGCCGACGGCACGCGCCGCACCACGCGTTACGACATCGATCTGGTCAAATGCATCTATTGCGGTTTTTGCGAAGAATCCTGTCCGGTGGATTCCATTGTGGAAACACGCATTTTTGAATATCACGGCGAACAACGCGGCGATTTGCTGATGACCAAGGAAAAACTTCTGGCGGTCGGCGACAAATACGAAAAACAGATTGCCCTGGACCGCGCGCAAGACGCGGCTTATCGATAACAGGCGAAGGAACTCCATGGGATTCGAACAATTCATTTTCTGGTTCTTCGCCTCCGTGCTGGTCTTCGCCGGCATCATGGTGATCACGGTGCGCAATCCGGTATTCGCGGTGCTGTTCCTGGTGTTGGCATTTTTCACCAGCGCCGGATTATGGCTGCTGCTGGAAGCCGAGTTCCTCGCGATTACGCTGGTACTGGTGTATGTCGGCGCGGTCATGGTGTTGTTCTTGTTTGTGGTGATGATGCTTGACATTAACCTGGCGCCGCTGCAGGAAGGCTTTTCCAAATACCTTCCCGTGGGCATTGCGATTGCGGCGCTGATTATTTTTGAAATTTCTCTGGTGCTCGGGCGGGATCATTTCGGTCTGGAGCATGTCGCAACTCCGGTTGCGCATGCGGCGGATTACAGCAACACCCGTGAACTTGGACGCGTGCTCTACACCGCCTATGTTTATCCGTTTGAAATCGCGTCGGCGATTCTGCTGGTGGCGATCATCGCCGCGATCGCACTGACCTTGCGCACGCGCCGTCAAACCAAATACATGGCGCCGGAACAGCAGGTGGTGGTACAACGCGCGGATCGGATCCGCATCGTCAAGATGGCGGCGGAAAAAGAGGAAGACCTCTAGATCTGCGGAGAATCCATTCCTCCTATCAGCGGGAAGGGGGGTGGTTTTTCACAACGTACAGTTTCAAGTTGTACAGCGTTAGTAACGAAGCACTCAATTAAAAAGGAAGGGGAGCGAACGTGATTTCGTTATCGCACTATCTGATTCTGGCCGGGATTCTGTTTTGCCTGAGCATGGCGGGCATCGTGCTCAATCGCAAAAACGTCATCATTCTACTGATGGCCATCGAATTAATGTTGCTCGCTGTGAATATGAATTTCATCGCCTTCTCGCATTATCTGGGCGACACCGCCGGACAAGTGTTCGTGTTTTTTATCCTTACCGTGGCGGCCGCCGAAGCGGCGATTGGGCTTGCCATTCTTGTGGTGTTGTTCCGCAACAAACGCACCATCAACGTCGATCATCTTAATGCGTTAAAGGGCTAGTCCATGGAAGCGATGATGCCGACGGTGTACGTGTTGATTGTGCTCGCGCCGCTGCTGGGCGCGGTGTTGGCGGGTTTGTTCGCCAAGCAGGTGGGCCGTGCCGGCGCGCATTGGGTCACGATCGCCGGAGTGGCGATTTCTTTTGTGTTGTCGCTGCTGGTGTTCAAACACATCGCCATCGACGGCGCGGCGACTTATAACGCGTCGGTGTACACGTGGGCCGTGAGCGACGGCATTCGTTTCGAAATCGGTTTCCTGGTCGACAAACTCACGGCTTTGATGCTGGTGGTCGTGACCTTTGTGTCGCTGATGGTGCACATCTACACCATCGGCTACATGCACGACGATCCCGGTTATCAGCGATTTTTCAGCTATATCGCGCTGTTCACATTCGCAATGTTGATGTTGGTGATGGCCAACAACTTCATGCAATTATTCTTCGGCTGGGAAGCGGTCGGCCTGGTCTCGTATTTGCTGATCGGTTTCTGGTTCAAAAAGCCCACCGCGATTTACGCCAACATGAAGGCGTTTCTGGTTAACCGTGTCGGCGATTTCGGTTTTCTGCTGGGCATCGCCGCGATCCTGATGTACTTCAACAGCCTCGATTACATGGATGTGTTTCGCTCCGCGCCCATGCTCGCCAATCTCACCATTCAAGTCTGGCCGGGCGTGCAATGGTCGCTGATGACGGTGATTTGCATTTTGTTGTTCATCGGCGCGATGGGTAAGTCCGCGCAAGTGCCTTTGCATGTGTGGCTGCCGGATTCGATGGAAGGTCCGACGCCGATCTCGGCCTTGATTCATGCCGCCACCATGGTGACGGCCGGGATTTTCATGGTCGCGCGCATGTCGCCGTTGTTTGAACTTTCCGAGACCGCCTTGAGCGTGGTGTTGATCATCGGCACCATCACGGCGTTTTTTATGGGCTTGCTGGGCATTGTGCAAAACGACATCAAGCGCGTGGTGGCGTATTCAACTTTGTCGCAGCTCGGTTACATGACCGCCGCGTTAGGCGCGTCCGCGTATGCCGCCGGTATTTTCCATTTGATGACGCACGCGTTTTTCAAAGCGCTGCTGTTTCTGGCGGCGGGTTCGGTGATTATCGCGATGCATCACGAGCAGGACATCCGCAAAATGGGTGGCCTGAAAAAGTACATGCCGATCACTTATTGGTGCTCGCTGATCGGTTCGCTGGCCTTGATCGGCGCGCCCGGCTTCGCGGGATTTTTCTCGAAAGACAGCATCATCGAAGCGGTCGGCGCATCGCATATCTACGGCGCGGGGTACGCGCACTGGTTGTTGCTCATCGGTGTCTTCGTCACCGCATTTTACAGTTTTCGCATGTTCTTCCTGGTATTCCACGGCAAGGAGCGCATGGATCACCATACCCGGGAACATCTCCATGAATCGCCGCCTGTCGTGACCTGGCCCCTGATCCTGCTGGCGATTCCGTCGGTGGTGATCGGCGCGATTTACGTCGGCGATATCGCGTTCGGTAAATTCTTCGGCGATGCCATTTTTGTTCTGCCGCAACATGACGTGCTGCACCATTTGTCCGCGGAGTTCCACGGCTGGGCCAACATGATCGTGCACGCGTTCAGCGCCGCGCCGTTCTGGCTGGCGGCGGGCGGCGTGCTCACGGCGTGGTTCATCTACCTGAAACAACCGCTGATCGCCGATATCCTGCAAAGAAATTTCGCGTTCTTCTATCGCTTGCTGGATCGCAAATACTACATCGACGACTTCAACCAAAAAGTATTTGGCGAGGGCACACGCGGCATCGGTGGCCTGTTATGGCGTTATGGCGACGTCAAAGTGATCGACGGCGGGCTGGTCAACGGTACCGCGTTTGCCATCGGCAAGTTATCGGGGGTAATACGCCAGGTGCAATCCGGTTATCTATATCACTATGCCTTCGCCATGATTTTCGGTTTGTGCGTGGTGCTGGGCTGGGTGGTGCTTGGCTGAATAAGACTGCGTTCTCCTGTGGAGGGGGACGAGTAATACGGGTTCAACGTTGACAAGGTTCGCGCACTTATGTTTTCCAGTTTGCCATTATTAAGTCTTGCGGTGTGGGTGCCGATTCTGGGCGGTGTCGTGGTATTGAGCGCGAGTCAGGAACGTCAGGCGAACCTCGCCAAAATGATCGCGCTGATGATTTCAGTCGCCACATTTATCATCACTATTCCGCTGTACACGCAATTCGACGTGTCGACTTTCCAGATGCAGTTTGTTGAACAGCATGCGTGGATTCCTGCATTCAACGTGAACTACACCTTGGGCATCGACGGTATTTCCATGCCGCTCATCCTGCTCACCAGCTTCACCACGGTGTTGGTGGTGCTGGCCGGCTGGCAAGTCATCAAATTCAAACCCGCGCAGTACATGGCGGCGTTTTTAATTATGGAAGGCTTGATGAACGGCGTGTTCGCCGCGCTCGACTCGATGCTGTTTTATGTGATGTGGGAAGGCATGCTGATTCCGATGTTCCTGATCATCGGCATCTGGGGCGGCGAACGGCGCGTGTACGCGACCATCAAGTTTTTTCTCTACACCTTCCTGGGCTCGGTGTTCATGCTGGTCGCGTTGATCTACATGTACATTCAGTCCGGCAGTTTCAGCATTCTGGATTTTCATAATCTCAAGCTCGGGCTCACGCCGCAGATTCTGATTTTCATCGCCTTTCTGCTGGCGTTCGCGGTCAAGGTGCCGATGTGGCCGGTGCACACCTGGCTACCGGATGCGCACGTGGAAGCGCCCACCGGCGGCTCGGTGATTCTGGCCGCGATCATGCTGAAAATGGGGGCCTACGGTTTTCTGCGCTTCTCGTTGCCGATCACCCCGGATGCCAGCGCGCAACTGGACTGGCTGATGATCGCGCTCTCTTTGATCGCCGTGCTGTACATTGCGCTGGTGGCGCTGGTGCAGCAAGACATGAAGAAGCTGATTGCGTATTCATCCATCTCGCACATGGGATTTGTCACGCTCGGGTTCTTCATGGGTTTCGAGATTTTCCACAACACCACCAGTATGCAGGGTGCCGCGATGGGTATCGAAGGCGCCATGGTGCAAATGATTTCGCATGGTTTCGTGTCGGGCGCCTTGTTCCTGTGCGTGGGCGTGCTCTACGACCGCATGCACAGTCGGCAGATCAACGATTACGGCGGGGTCGTCAACACCATGCCCACGTTCGCGGCGTTCATGGTGTTTTTTGCGATGGCCAATGCGGGCTTGCCGGGCACCTCCGGTTTTGTCGGCGAGTTCATGGTTATCCTGAGTTCGTTCAAGGCTGGTTTCTGGATTGCATTCATCGCCGCGACCACGCTGGTGTTCGGCGCGGCCTATACCTTGTGGATGGTGAAACGCGTGATCTTCGGCGAGATCGCCAACCCGCATGTTGCGGAGCTGACCGATATCAACCGCCGCGAATTTTGGATTCTGGGCAGCCTGGCGGTTGCGATACTGCTGTTCGGTGTGTGGCCGGCGCCCTTGCTGGAGGTGATGCACAGTTCGGTCGGCCATTTGGTTGAACAACTGCATGCGTCGAAATTGTAGAGCGCGTTGTAGGGGCCGACCCGTGTGTCGGCCCGCCGCCGGGCGCACACGCGGGTGCGCCCCTACATAAGGTTCATGGGTAGTGGGCGGGGCATAGTGGTTTAGAGACATCCAATTTTCAGAGTTACCAAACACGGTTCAAATGATGAATTTTCAAATCCCAGATTTTATTCTTGCCGCGCCCGAGATGTGGGTGCTGAGCATGGCCTGCGTGGTGTTGCTGGTGGATGTGTATAGTCGTGGCACCGAGCGCAACGCCGCGTATATCCTCACGCAAATCACGCTAGCGGTGGCGGCGGTCCTGACCATCACGTTTTACACCGGCGAACGCGCGCTGGTATTCAATAATTCCTACGTCAGCGACTCGATGGGCACCGTGCTCAAAGTATTCGTGTACCTGGTCAGCGCGGCGGTGTTTGTTTATTCGCGGGATCATCTGCGCGAACGCCAGCTCTATCAAGGCGAGTTCTTCGTGCTGGGTTTATTCGGCGTGCTGGGCATGATGATCATGATTTCCGCGCATAGTTTTCTCACGCTTTATCTCGGGCTGGAATTATTGTCGCTGTCGCTGTACGCGATGGTCGCGCTGCGGCGTGACTCGGCCGATGCCACCGAAGCCGCGATGAAGTATTTCGTGCTCGGCGCATTGGCCTCCGGCATGCTGCTGTACGGCATGTCGATTGTTTACGGCGTGACCGGCAGCCTGGATGTTGGGCAAGTCGCCGAGCGTATTGCGCAGGGCGGCGGACAAAATGAACTGGTGCTGGCATTCGCCGTGGTGTTCGTGATCGTCGGTCTGGCCTTCAAGCTCGGCGCCGTGCCGTTTCATATGTGGATTCCCGACGTCTACCACGGCGCGCCGACGCCGGTCACCATGTACATCGGCACCGCGCCGAAAATCGCCGCGTTTGCGATGGTCATGCGCTTACTGGTGGAAGGTCTGGGCGAATTGCACGGCCACTGGCAAGGCATCCTGATCATCCTCGCGGTGTTGTCGATGGGGGCAGGTAACATCATTGCCATCGCGCAAGTCAATTTGAAACGCATGCTCGCTTATTCGACCATTTCGCACGTCGGCTTTTTGCTGTTGGGCATTCTGGCCGGCACCGCGAATGGTTATGCCTCGGCAATGTTTTATGTGCTGGTTTACGCGGTGATGAGCGTCGGGGGATTCGGCATGATCATCCTGCTGAGCCGTGCCGGGTTCGAAGCGGATCGTTTGGAAGATTTCAAGGGCCTGAACGAACGCAGCCCGTGGTACGCGTTCATGATGCTGATCCTGATGTTCTCCATGGCCGGGGTGCCGCCGACCTTAGGTTTTTACGCCAAGCTGTCGGTATTGCAGGCCGTGGTCGACGTGAATCTCACCTGGCTCGCGGTACTGGCCGTGGTGTTCTCGATCATCGGTGCGTTCTATTACTTACGCATTATCAAGCTGATGTACTTCGACAAACCCACCGATACCGCACCGCTGCGGGTCAATCTTGACCTGCGTGTGGTATTGAGCGCTAACGGTCTTGCGGTACTTGCGCTGGGTTTGTTTCCCAGTGCGCTGATGGATGTGTGCATTGTTGCACTCACGCGGTAGCGAAAGAGCGTATGTGAGAAACGAGTAGAAGCTTCTTCTCCGGAACTCATCTTGTCAAGATCAGGTGCCATTGAATAAGAATTTCTCTTCTGGCGGCTATTCCACCGGAGCCTTGATCGCCCGTTGTACATCCGCATAGGTGCGGATCCAGGGTTTGTAACGCAACAGTCCGGACGGCAATAAATGCATGTGTTTTTGCGCTTCTTCGAAGGTCGGGAATACGCCATACACGACTGAATACCAGTCTTCGCCAAGCACGCTCGCTTTGTAATAGGCCGTAGGTTCCGGTATCGCCGGATTGCTCAGGTAATCATTCACCACGTGTTCTTCCTTGCTGCTCAATAATTGCAGAGTGTAGCTTTTTGCGGATTGGCTTAGCACCCAAGGTTCACGCAGCACTTCCTTGATGGATTGCTGCTTGGCCGGAGGTGTGCCGGGGGTAGGCTTGACCGCGACATTGCGGGAAGGATCGGTGACCCATTTGGTTTTGTTGATCAATAGGCCTTTGGCCTCGTCGACCCCTTGCAACGCGGCGAGTCCCAGCCAATAGGCCGCTTCCTTCGGGTTTTTGTCTATACCTGCTCCATCGAGCAACATCTTGCCGTAATTGTACTGACCGTACGAGTAACCGGTGCTGGCGGCTTCACGGTACCAATAAGTCGCGCGCTTCAGGTTTTTCTTGGTACCCCAGCCGTTTTCATGCATCACGCCCAGATTATTCTGGGCGATGGCGTGGTCTTGTTTCGCAGCCTTCAAATACCATTCGACGGCTTTATTTAAATTCTTCGGCATCCCTTTGCCGGTTTGAAGCATCCAGGCCACATTGGCTTGCGCCTTCGGGTAACCGTCGTTGGCTAGGGGTACCCACAGCTCACGCGCAATGTCGTAGTAACCGAATAAAAAGGCCATGCGTCCGCGCGCGAAGAGCGCCTCATTTTCCTGTTCGGTGCGCGCCTTTTGTTCGCTGAGGTCACCGAAAAAATCGTGAGACTCTTCAGGCGTGGCGATGTAGGTATTGGAAAGAGGGGTGTTGCTCCCGGCCCCCAGGACCGATGAATTTGCGAATACGCACGCGAGGGTTAATGCCACATAAGGGCGCAGGATCGGTCTCATGAAATATTTCGCAGCCACGTTGCGTTGCGCGCACCAGAGAAGGCTTGGGTAGATTCCGGTGGAGAGGTCAATATCAAAATTATCTCCAAGGGGCTTAATGCGGTTTGTGGTAGAGCCCGATGATGAGAGTATGGCCGTTTTTCTTTTCGAGATGAAATGTGATATCGCCACTCAGGGAGCGCGCCGATGCGCCTTCGCTTGCGCCGATGCGTACTTCAAAGGGCCCGGTGCCATGTGCGAGCCGGCCCGTGCTCTCCCAATGGATATCACCCAATGAAATCTGGCGCAAGGCGGTTTTTTTGAACAGATCCGAGTAATCCGCGCGAATCGCATCAATGGTGGTGCTGTCTTCGGTATGCACCTGCTCATCGAACAAGCTCAGAAATTGCGGCAGGTTTCCCTCTGCATAGTAACGTGTGAATTTCAATATCAGCAGCGCCAGTTCGCGCTGTGATATCGCACTTGCGGATACGCCGGTATCGGCTAGAGCTAATGCGGGAAGTTCCGCGCCAGGGGTTGAAAATTTGCTGATTTCTCCGAGCGGTTCTTCTTTGGCTGCCGGTTTAACCGGGGGTGCCGCGGGTGCTGTGGAAACCCCTGCCGGTTGCGTTGTTCCGGTGCCAGGTTTGGTTTTTTCCGGAGTGTCATGTTCCAGCGGGGAAGTTTTCGCAGGTGCAATCGCGTGCAACACAAGTTTGTTACTGCTTCCGGTGGCTTCTGGCGCAGGCTTGTTTTCGGTGAGGCTGGAAGACGCATTGTTTTCATGGGAAGGTTCATCCACGCCGCCGCCGGCGCCCGTATTGCCCAGAGCAGGAGGCGCAGTGGCGGCCATGATGCGATTTTCCGTGAGTATGTTTTCGCTCGGGTCGTTGATTTGTTGGGCAAGTCCGCCCGAATTTTCGGCAAGGTCGTTCAAAAGCGGAGCGCGCGCGGTTTCCATTTCATGCGGTTGCAGCCGCTGTAAGGCGTCATGGAGCGACGGATAAAACCAGAAGACGAGGATTGCCAGAACCACGCAAGCGCTGACGATCATCCACAGCCAGCGCGACTCGGTGCCGGCCAGCGACGGTCCGGTGCTCGACAGTTTGCGCGGCGGCTCATCCAGGGTATTCAAACCCCGCACATCGGACCCCACGCCACCGGATTTATGCGGGGTAGGATCCAGCAGAAAATCCGCCATGCTCGAATCGGAAGCGGAAGTATCGCGCTTCGGCAGCGCGGCACTGACCGCTCGCACCGCGGAAATGCGGGCGGTTTTTACCGGCACGGGATCTTCGCTCTTGACCGCACGGCGCACTGCCAATGACGGTTTAGTCGATTGCAAATCAGCCGCACGTTCTGGAGCCATGCGCGCGGCCTGGATCAGGGCGGTCATCGACGGCAGGTTATCCTCTGACGGCACGCGCACAGGAGCAGGGGGCTCGGGTGCACGCGGCGCCGGTTCAGCTGCCGTACCCACTTCCATTACGTGTTCAGCAGGCGTAAATACGACATTGCTGCTGCGCGGTAAAATTTCATTATGCAGCTCGGCAATAACGGTGCAGACGGTCGCATGGGTCAGCTTGTGCAGGCCTTCAAGATATCCGAACAGCAACAGACGATCACAAAACATATTGATGCGCCGCGGCAAGCCGCCGGTGTATTCGAAAATCTTGGCATGCGCACCCAGGTCAAACTCCGGGTCGTTTTGCCAGCCGGTGTGTTGCAGACGGGCTTCGATATAACGCCGGGTTTCTTCGGCGCCAAGCGCCTGCAAATGATAGTCGGCAATGACACGCTGGCGCAGTTGCTCAAATTCCGGACTATCGAGCATGGTGCGGAATTGTTCCTGCCCGAGCAAAAACACCTGCATCAAGGCTTTGTTGCCGACCTGAAAATTTGACAACATGCGCAACTCTTCGATTGAACGCGAGGGCAGGTTTTGCGCTTCGTCGACCACCAGCAGGCAGCGCTTGCGTTCACGCGCCCGAGCCAGTAAAAACGATTCGATATCTTTGAGCAGGGCGGCCTTGGATACATTTTCACTGCGCAACTTAAAGGATGCAGCGACCAGGCGCAGCAAGTCTTCGGCTTCGATTTGGGTGGATGCCAGATGCGCTACAACCACATTTTGCGCATCGATTTGCGATAATAGTTTATGCGCGAGGGTGGTTTTACCCGTGCCGGGCGTGCCGGTGATTACGACGAAGCCTTCCGCCTGGTTAAGTCCATAGAGTAAATAGGACAAGGCGCGTTTGTGTCCGGCGCTCGGATAGAAGAACTGCGGATCCGGACTGAGGCGGAAGGGTTTGGTGTTGAGTTTGTAGAACGCTTCGTACACAGAGTGAAACTCGTCGCAGTGCATCGTGATTAATGAACAAAATTATAGCATCAGAGCCGTAGTGCACCGCCATGATTGCGCATATCGGTGCAGTGCGGGATCGGAAAATGATCCGCAAGGCGGCAGGACGTTATCGGCTTATTGGTCTTCCACATCAAGGTGAATATTGCATCTATGAATAGGTAATAAGACGGGAGGGTTTGTACGCTCACTTTTTGTTAACATAGCCGCCGCAAAATTGTGGTGTTTACCTGATGCGCATGGATTAAAGCTACAGTATTTTCCCGTAGTTTGATTTACCCGCATGTTCAGAATGCCATGCAGGTGTCGATAATTCGAGATGGGCGAGGTCAGCCCATGTCATCCCGCGTGCGACGTCGCATCCTTCGGAGGCATGTCCAGTGACCACCTTACAAATATCAAAAAAAATAGCTTTAACATTGAGGTGTGTGGGAACAATGACAACAGTCCGGCTTTTTAAACAATATATTCCTGCGCCATTTATTTTTCTTGCGGTGATCGAGTTCATCCTTTATGCCGTATCGGCGGCGTTAGGGGTGGAAGCGCGCTTTTTCGGCAGCAGCAGCAATGTCGTAGCGCACAGCGTCGGTGCGGTTGCTCCTAAGGCGCTGTTGTTTGCCGTGGTCATGCTGATCTCGGCTATTTCGATGGGCCTCTATAAGCGTTCGTTCCGCGAGGGTGTCTCCGGCATTCTGGTGCGCATCGTCATCAGCTTCGCGCTGGCGATGGTGACGATCAGTCTGGTGTTCTATGTCATTCCCGATTTATTTATGGGGCGCGGCGTACTGGGTATTGCGCTGATCATTTCTTTCATTGGCGTAGTAATTACACGCACGGTGTTTTTCGCCATGTTGGATCAAGACACATTTAAACGGCGCGTGCTGGTGCTTGGCTCCGGTAAACGCGCGGCTACCATGGCGCAATTGCGCCGGCGGGTAGATCACCGGGGATTCTTCATTGTCGGCTTCGTGCATATTAAAGGCGAACATGACAGCGTTGACAAAGAACGCATTATCGACAGCGATATCAATCTGGTCGAACTGGCGCAGCGCTATGAAGCCGATGAAGTGGTGGTGGCGATGGATGACCGGCGGCGCGGATTTCCCGTGCACGAATTGCTCGATTGCAAAATGAGCGGCATCGAGGTGGTCGATCTGCAAACCTTTTTTGAACGCGAAACCGGCAAGCTGCGTCTGGATTGCATGCATCCGAGCTGGATGATTTTTTCCGATGGTTTCGGCCAAAGCCTGTGGCAGGACATGATCAAGCGCATCTTTGATTTGACCGTCAGCATTGCGCTGCTGCTGATAACCATCCCGGTCATGTTGCTCACGGCACTGGCTATTTATGCCGAGGACCGCGGACCGGTATTTTTCCGGCAAATTCGCGTCGGTCAAAACGGCAAGCTGTTTCATGTGATCAAATTTCGCAGCATGGGTGTGGACGCGGAAAAAGACGGCAAGGCGCGCTGGGCGCAAAAGAATGATAAGCGCGCCACGCGCATCGGAAACTTTATTCGCAAGGTGCGCATCGACGAACTGCCGCAGATTTTCAATGTCCTGCGCGGCAATATGAGCTTTGTCGGGCCGCGTCCCGAACGTCCCGAATTTGTTGAACAGCTTTCCGCGTCCATCCCCTATTTTTCCGAACGCCATCGCGTCAAACCCGGGATCACCGGTTGGGCGCAGATTCGCTATCCTTATGGAGCTTCGGAAAACGACGCCATGGAAAAATTGCAATACGACTTGTACTACGCTAAGAATCACAATCTGTTTCTGGATCTCACGGTGTTGTTGCAAACCGGAGAAGTGATCTTGTTTGGCCAGGGCGCACGCTGACTCAATTGCCCGTACCCGTAGTTTCCGTTCGACCCACCACCTTCACGCGGTGGTGATTGCGGATAGCGCTCCCAGTCTATTTTCCTAAAATGGAAGGTGGTGCTCATGGTTGACATTGCCTTATCCGGGTATGTGTTTGCCGCGCTTGCCTTCGCCGTTCTCGCCGTATCGATGGCGATAAAGCAACGCCGCGAACAGGTGGGCATCGCCGTCATCGCGGCCGCCGGTAGCAGTGCCTTGTGGGCGTCGGCACTTGCGTGGCAGGTGTACTCCGCCGGCGGTTTCGCAGTTTCCCCGCGCATCTGGTTCAGCGTGGAGTTGATACGCGACGCCGGGCTGCTGGGATTTCTGGCGGTTTTTCTCTACCGCTCGGCGCCCACCACTGAGCTGGCCGGACGCTGGATGCGCGCATTGAAGGGTATTTCCGCGCTCATAGCGATTTCCGTCCTGGCGGTGACCGCCGGTGAGCTTACCTCGCTGCCGGGACACAATTTCGATTTACGCGCTTACGCCATCGCCATTTTTCTGGTGTTGTCCATTCTTGGTCTACTCTTTATTGAACAGATTTTTCGCGGCACGCAGGCAGAGCAGCGTTGGGCGATTAAATTTTTATGCCTGGGCGTGGGCGGCGCATTCGCTTTCGATTTTTACATGTATGCCGAAGCGTTATTGTTCCATGCCATCGATGCCGACGTATGGGGCGCGCGCGGCTACATCAATGCGTTAGTGGTGCCGTTGCTGGCGATTTCCGCCGCGCGCAATCCGCGTTGGACGGTGAGCATTGTGGTCTCGCGTCAGATCATATTTCGCTCCGTTACGCTTATGGGGGCAGGTCTATACTTAATGGCCATGGCCTTTGCGGGCTACTACATCCGCGTGGCGGGCGGCGATTTCGGCGCGGTCGGTCAGACGGTATTTCTGTTCAGCGCCGTGGTGCTGCTGTTGGTTTTAATGTTTTCCGGGGAACTGCGCGCCCGTATCAAAGTGTTTTTCAACAAACATTTTTTCCAGTCGAAATACGATTACCGGGAAGAATGGCTGCGCATCACCGAGGCGCTTTCCGGCGCTCCGTTGGATGGCTCGTTATGCGAGCGCGCGCTGATCGCCCTGGCGCAGGTGGTGGAAAGCACCGGAGGGGTCTTGTATCAACGTAAGCCGCGCGATTACGCGGTCATCGCAACCTGGAACATGAGGCTGCCCGCGCCTGATACTATGGCGCACGATGAGCCCATGATCGAATTCATGGCGGCCAAGCGCTGGGTTATTAATCTGGATGAATACGCCCGCATGCCCGAACGCTACGGTAATCTGGTGTTGCCCAAAAGTTTGGCCGGCAGTCCGCGCGTATGGGCCGTCGTGCCCTTGCTGCATCATGCGACCTTGTTCGGATTTGCCGTGCTGGCGCAACCGCGGGCGCCGTTATCCTTGAATTGGGAGATTCGCGATATGTTATTAATGACCGGCCGGCATATTGCAAGTCATCTGGCCTTGCTTGAAACCAGCGAGGCCTTGATCGAAGCGCGTCAGTTTGAGGCCTTCAACCGTCTTTCCGCCTACGTGGTTCACGATCTGAAAAATCTGACCGCACAACTCTCGTTGCTGGTGTCGAATGCCGCGCGCCATCGCGACAACCCGGCTTTCATGGATGATGCGATCCTGACGGTCGCCAACTCCGCCGAAAAAATGAACAAATTACTCGGGCAATTGCGCAAAGGCCGCATGGAAGCGGGCGACGCGAAGCGCGTGAGCATGCATGCCGTGGTGCGTGAGGCGGTGCGTCATCGCGCCGTGCAAGCCCCCGTGCCCAGCGCGCTTTTGGAAGGGGAAGATAGCGTGGTTCTTGCCAATCCCGAGCGCTTGGCGGCGGTGCTGGAGCACTTGATTCAGAACGCCCAGGAAGCCACCCCGCCGGAAGGCTTCGTACGCGTGCGGGTCATGGCACGTGCCACCACCGCAAGCATAGAAATCAGCGATAACGGCTGCGGCATGGATGCGAGTTTTCAGCGCGAGCAATTGTTCAAGCCGTTCCATACGACCAAGGGGAATGCGGGCATGGGCATCGGTGTCTACGAGAGCCGCGAATTCGTGCAGAGCATCGGCGGGCGGCTCGAGGTCGTAAGCGCACCGGGCCAGGGCACGACATTTAGTCTGCAACTGCCCGTGTACGGCGCGGAGCCCGCCGTTGCGATGGCTGCCCGCTCATGAGCAAGGAGAAACTCAAAACATTATTGCTGGTCGAGGACGATCCGGGTTTGCAGAGCCAACTGCGCTGGTCCTTCGACAGTTACGAGGTGGTCGTGGCCGAGAATCGCGCCGCCGCGATTGCCCAGTTGCGCCGCTTTGAACCGCATGTGGTGACGCTGGATCTGGGCTTGCCGCCCGACCCGGCGAATGCCACCGAGGGTCTCGCGGCGCTGGAAGAGATCCTGCGTCTGGCGCCGTACACCAAAGTTATTGTCGTGACCGGGAACGACGATCGCGAAAACGCATTGCGCGCGATCGCGGCGGGGGCTTACGATTTTTATCAAAAGCCGGTCGATGCGCAGATTCTCGGTTTGATCGTCGCGCGCGCCCATCACCTGTATGAGCTTGAAGAAGAGAACCGGCGCCTCGCACAAAACGGCCGCGCATCGCCGCTGGGCGGGATTATCGCCGCCAGTCCCGGTATGTTGAAGCTGTGCCGCACCATCGAAAAAATCGCGCCGACCAACGTGACCACGCTCATTCTGGGAGAAAGCGGCACCGGTAAAGAGCTGGTCGCGCGCGCCTTGCATACGCTCAGCCGCCGCGCGGAGCGGCCCTTCGTCGCCATTAATTGCGCGGCCATCCCCGAGAATTTGCTGGAGAGTGAGCTGTTTGGCTATGAAAAGGGCGCGTTTACCGGCGCCGTCAAACAAACCAAAGGCAAGATCGAATACGCCGAAGGCGGCACATTTTTCCTGGACGAGGTGGGCGATTTGCCGCTGTCCTTGCAAGCCAAAATCCTGCGTTTTTTGCAAGAACGCGTGATCGAGCGCGTGGGTGGACGGACTGAAATTCCGGTGGATGTGCGCGTGATCTGCGCAACCCATCGCGAGCTGCCCGCGCTGATCGCCGAAGGCCGTTTCCGCGAAGATTTGTATTACCGCATCAGCGAAATCACGCTGGCCGTGCCGCCGTTGCGGGAGCGCGAAGGCGATGTACTGGTGCTGGCGCGCGCGCTGCTGGACCGCTTTTGCAAGGAACATCAGCGCGGCGAAGTGCGCGGTTTCAACAGCGAGGCGCTGGCGGCCCTGGAGCAACATCGCTGGCCGGGCAATGTGCGTGAACTGGAAAATAAAATTAAACGCGCGGTGATCATGGCCGAAGGCAGTTTGATCAGCGCGGACGACATGGATTTATCCGCGCCGGAGGCACAAGCGGCGGAGACGCTGAATTTGCGTCAGGTGCGCGATGACGCCGAGCGTAAGGCGGTGCAGCGCGCGCTGTTGCAAGCCGATCATAAAATTTCGCAGGCGGCCGATCTGCTGGGCATCAGCCGCCCGACCCTGTATGACCTGATGAACAAATTCGGATTCAAATGAAACCGGCGCGGGCAGCTCAGCCGGTGTACGGGTCCGCACGGGGGGATGCCGTTTTAAGTCTCACGCGCGCGGCCTTTGCTCTGCTGTGCGTGCTGGCGGGGTCTTGCGCGCAAGACAAAACCGATCTTGATCATGTGCGGCAGGCAAAACAGTTTCAGCAGCACGATCAATGGCGCGCGGCTATGATCGAGCTGAAAAACGCGTTGCAAAAAAATCCGCAGAATCTGGAAGCGCGCCAGTTGCTCGGACAGTTGTATCTCGATATCGGTGAGGGCGCCGCCGCGGAGAAGGAGTTGCGGCGCGCGGCCGAATCAAGCGGTGCCGCAGCGGCGTTCTCCGCGTCGATCGCACGTGCCATGTTGTTGCAAGCTCGCTACGAGAAATTGCTGGCCGAGTTCACACCGCCGCAATTTAACGAACAGGATGTCTCGCCGGAACTTTGGGGTCTGCGGGCCGAGGCATGGGCGGCGCTGGGCAAGTTCGAAGCCGCGCAGAACGCCGCTGCGCGGGCAATAAGTCAAGAACCCGTACCCGTGACCGTGATGCTCAGCGTGGCGCGCGTGGCTTTGGCGCGTGGAATAACGCAAGAGGCGCAGGAATGGATGCACCGGGCGGTCGAGCGGGCGCCTGGCGATCCCAATGCATGGCTGCTGAGCGGCGATTTGGCCTTCCTGGCGGGCAAGCATGACGATGCCGTGCAGAGTTACCAGCGCGTGCTCGACCTTGATAAGCGCCAGGTATTAACGCAGCGCAACATGCGTGCCCGCATCGGAATCGTGTTTGCGCTCATGGCGCAGGATAAGCAGGATGCGGCGCTACCGCATATTGAGGTGCTGCTGGCCGCCAACCCCAAGCATTTTTTGAGCAACTACCTGCGCGGATTGGCGGCGTACAAGAAAACCGATTTTAAAACCGCGCTGGATTATCTGCAGCGCAGCAATGAGAATGCACCGCCGGGCAGCCCGGCCACCGCGTTGTTGGGCTCGGTGCATTACGCCCTGGGCAATTATCAACAAGCCGATCTTTACCTGAGCCGTTATCTCGACGCCGTACCCGGCGATTTGCCGGCGCGTAAATTGCTGGGCGCCACCCGCCTGAAGCTTAATCAACCGGAAAAGGCGCTGGCCGCGCTGGATACGCTCAAGCATGAATCCAACGATCAACAACTGCTGACCTTGCTGGGTGAAGCAGCGGCGATGAGCGGAGAATATGGCGCAGGGCGTGACTATTTCCGGCGCGCGCTGAAGGAGGCAAAAAATCCGGGGGTGCTGCAAACCCAGGTCGCCCAAACTTTTTTGGAAGAGGGCGATTTCGATCATGCGCTTGCGGAGTTGCAGCGCGCCGCGCAGGACACGCAAGCCGAAGCGCGCGCCAAAATTCTCACCGTGATGGCGTATTTGCGTAAAAACGATACGGCGGCGGCGCTGCAAACGGCGCAAGCGCTGGTGGCGGAAAAACCCTCTGATGCGGAAATGGTGAATCTGCTGGGCGGAGTTTATCTGCTGCAAAAAAACTTCAAGGCCGCGCGCGAACAATTTCAGCGGGCGCTCGCATTACAGGAAAAATTTGTTCCGGCATTGATGAATCTGGCCACGCTGGACTGGCGCGAGAAAAATCCCGATGCCGCGCGCGCGCAATTCATGCGCGTGCTGACGATTGCCCCCAGCCACGTGTTAGCCATGTTGTCGCTGGCGCAAATCGAACAGGAAGAAAAACATGCGGCAGTCGCGGTCGAATGGCTGGAAAAAGCCCGTGCCGCGGATCCATCCGCGATCGAGTCGCGCTTGCTGCTGGCGCAACACCATTTACGCGACGGTGCGCTGGACAAGGCGGAGATGTTCGCGCAGGAAGCTTTTGCGCTGCGGCCATCGCATAGCGGGGTATTGTCGGTGCTTGCGGATGTGCAACTGGGGCGGCGGCAATATACACAAGCGGCGGCGACGCTGGAATCGTTGTTAAAAATGCAGCCGCAAGATGTGCGCAGTCATTTACGTCTAGGTCTGGCACGCATGGCGTTGCGTCAATCCGCACCGGCGCGTGCCAGTCTGCGCCGCGCTTTGGCGCTGGCCCCGGATGAAGCCGCCATTGTGGCGGCATTGGCGGGACTGGAGGTGCAATCGGCGGATACCGCTGCTGCGCTTGAAGTGGTTGAAAGTTATATCAAGAAACATCCCGCGCGGGCGGAAGGTTACGCACTACGCGGCGATGTGTTGATGGCGCAGCGGCATTACGAGGCGGCGGATCAAGCGTATGGGCGGGCTGAACAGATCCAGGCTTCGACGGCCTTGACGCTGAAGCGTGCGCGCGCCCTTGGTCAGCAGAACGGCGGCGGTGCGCGCGCGGTCGAGTTATTGCAACGCTGGCTTGCGGTTCACCCGCAAGATAACGTGGTGCAGCTCAGTTTGGCGGAGGCTTACCGGGCCGCGGGACGCGCCGGCGAGGCGGCCGATCTTTACAATAAAATGCTGGCGGCCAAACCCGGCGAGGCGAGCTTGCTCAACAATCTTGCGCTGACTTATTTGTCAAGCCACGACCCGCGTGCAGTTGCCACCGCCGAAGCGGCCTATAAGCTGGCGCCGCAGCATCCTTTCGTCGGCGATACCTACGGCTGGGTATTATTGCAATCCGGCGATGCGAAAAAATCCAAACACGTACTCGAAGAAGCCTACGCGAAAATGCCGCAGCAGCCGGATATTCAAACGCATCTGGCGCTCAGCCTGGAACAAAACAATGAACCCGAACGCGCGCGCGAACTACTGACGGCGGCGCTTAAAACCAAACCAGCGTTCGAAACCCGCCCGCTTGCCGAAGCCGCGCTTAAACGATTGCAGTCGCGCCAGTAATGATTGGTGCGGATTTAAGACCGCACATCCGCCAGTAATTTTTCCGTTTCCGCCAGCAAGGCGCTGCGTTTGAACAACACATGCCAACGTGATCCGCCGCACTGCGACCACAGTACCGCGGCGCGAATGCCGGCGAGCAGAATCGCGCGCACTTTATTGGCGTTGTCCGGATTGTTGAGGTAGCCGTGTTCGCCTTGCACCAGCACGCGTGGCGTCAACGTGCTGATGGTATTTTTGTAAAGGTCGGCGAGATTGGCCAGCACGTTTTCATGGGTGACGGAAAAGTGTTCCGACTGTTGCTTGGCCTGGCGGATGCCGCCCGCGATGCGTTCCAGCAACGCGGGTTGCCGCGAGAGTTTGCGTTCGAGATGCAACAGGGTGACCACGTATTGAGTGATTTGCATCGTGTCGGCCTGTTTTTCGCTGAGCTGACGTTTTAATGTCGACAACCCGGTGATCAGCCCCGCCGTGCTGCCGAACACCGCTTCGGTGCTGGGTGCGTCGAGTTTGAAAATGCTGTTGATGCTGGCTTCGAGCGCCGCGCTGTCGGTCATGCCGCGGGTTGCGATCTGGTGGACTAGAGATGCCGCCTGATACACACCCGCCAGGGCCAGGGTGCGATCACGTAAAGATTTAGCCATGACTACCTCGGTTAATAATTCCGCCGCCCAGACATTCATCGCCCTGGTAAAAGACGATGGATTGTCCGGGTGTTACGGCGCGTTGCGGGATATCGAAATGCACGCTGCAGACACCGCCCGAAATGGATTCGATGGTGCACGCCTGGTCCGCCTGGCGATAGCGTGTCTTGGCGCCACAGCGCAGCGGCAGCGGCGGAGGTTCGCCTGCGATCCAGGTCAGTTGTTCCGCGCTCAGGCTTTGCGAAAACAGCAAGGGATGCCGATCGCCCTGTACCACCAGTAAAGTATTTTTCTGCATGTGTTTCGCGGCGACATACCAAGGCTCGCCCGTGGCATCGCGGCGCCCGCCGATGTTCAAGCCTTTGCGTTGACCCAGCGTATGGTACATCAGACCGTCGTGACGGCCGATGATGTTGCCTTCCGGGGTGATAATGTCGCCGGGCTGGGCGGGCAGATAACGGCTTAGAAACTCCTTGAATTTACGTTCCCCGATAAAGCAGATGCCGGTGCTGTCTTTTTTATCGTGCGTGCCGAAGCCTTGCTGCGCCGCAAGTTTGCGTACGTCGGGTTTGGTGAGTTCGCCCAGCGGAAACACCGCATGCGCCAATTGGTCCTGATTCAACGCATACAGAAAATAACTCTGGTCCTTGTCAAGATCCAACGCTTTGAACAAGCGCTGGCGGCCATCGCGCCGCGTGACGCGCGCATAATGCCCGGTGGCCATGTTCTGCGCGCCCAGCGCCTGCGCATGTTCCAGAAATACCTTGAACTTGATTTCACGATTGCACAGCACGTCGGGATTGGGCGTGCGCCCGGCGCGAAATTCATCCAGGCAAAACGCAAATACCTGGTCCCAATATTCGGCGGCGAAATTGCGCGTATGCAGGGTCAGCCCAAGGCGCGCACACAGCGCTTGCGCATCCGCCAGATCCTGCTCCGCGCTGCAGGATTCCGCGTCGTCTTCGTCCCAGTTTTTCATGAACAAGGCTTGCACCGCGTAACCCTGCTGCTGCAACAGATACGCCGCGACCGACGAATCCACGCCGCCCGACAGGCCGATCATGATGCGCGGCGCGGTCTGCGCGGTGTGACGTGGTTCCGCAGGGTCAGGTGTTTTCGTTGACAGATTCATAAGTTACGGATGAGGCCGTGGGTGCGAGGGTAATTCTACCTCAAAGCGGTTAATCACTGGATTTAAGGTGCCGATATTGTAAGAGCGCAACGCGGGACAGCAGCAAGCCATGTCTGAATCTCCTAGCACCAAACCCAAGCCCATCCTGGGGCAGCGGCGTTACAACGTCGTGCTCACGGGTCACGTGCGCAAGGGATTCGCCATCGAGCAGGTCAGTGTTGAACTGGCGCGCCTGGCCAATATCGGTGTAGCGCAGGCGGCGCAGTTGCTCAGCGGTTCCGCACGCGTGGTCAAAGCCAACATCGACCAGAACACCGCTACACAATTTCAGAGCCGCTTTGAAGCCGTGGGCGCGCAATGCGCGATTCGCCCGGTGGCGGCCGGCAATTCACCGGTCGACGGTTTGGCGGCACCCGCCGATGCCGCAACTCCAGTACTGACCTTACGCACGATCAAAGGCGCTTTTAGCGGAGAAATTCACCCCGCCCCCGTCACCCCGCAACAGCGTGTGACGGTCGCCGTGGTAGGTGTGCTGATGATTTTGTTGCCGGTCATTTACGCTGCAGGCGCCATCGTGCTGGCGTTCGCCACCGCCTGGCATGCACTGAATAATTGGGACTGGTTCTTGCCCTGGCCGGAATGGGGTGCAGGGTATTTATTGCTTTACATGGCATTAACCATCGCGGGGGCGGTGCTCACGTTAAGTCTGCTAAAAGCCTTGCTTGCTCCGGTGGCGCAAACGCAGCGGCCATTGAAACTCAGCCATCAAGACGATCCGTTATTTTTTGCGTTTGTAGATTTAATTGCGCAGCGCGTGGGTGCCCCGATGCCGCAGGAAATTCATATCAACTGTGATGCCGCCGTCGCCGTCCGCGCGAAACACGGTTTTATCGGGTTGTCTTCCGGGGAGCTGGTGTTGACAGTCGGACTGCCGCTGATCGGCGGACTGACGGCGCGCCAGCTCGCCGCCGTGCTTGCGCACGAGCTCGGCTCATTTGCGCTGCGTCCGGGCAGGAATTTTTATTATGCCGTCGCTTATGTCAACACATGGTTTACACGCGCCGTGTATGGACGCGATGCCTGGGACGGCGCGCTGCATGAATTCACTCATAACTACAACGACTATCGCGCCACCCTGGCATCGCTGGCGCAGGCTGCCATTTGGATGAGCCGCAAATACATGCTGGTATTTCTCAAGCTCGGTGTGCTGGTGAGCGACCGTCTGGTCCGGCATATGGAATTCAGCGCGGCACGTTATGCCGCGGGGATTGCGGGTGCGAGTGAATTCCACGCCGCCACACGGCGCAGCAGAGAACTTCATGCCGCCGGCGATGCGGTTGGCAAACGTCTGGCGTACAACTTGGATGAAGGCAAATTGAGCGACAACTTTCCGAAAATGATGATCGCGCAGTCGCGCAATTTGCCGGAACGTTATCGCGAAGACATCGCGCAGGCGCAGCAACAGGCCGGCGCACAGACCGCTGCGTTGCCCGCGCACGGAATTTTTACCATCGAGGCGCCCGGTACAGCGCTGCTTGCGCGTTATGAACGCCTGTGCCGGCAGGCCAGCCTGATGCATTACCGCGGCGTGTTCGGCATTGCCGTCAAACCCGAGCAGCTCGTCAGCAGCGCGGACGCGCCTGCCCAGGGCGAGCAGCGCGAGACAGATTCCGCCGGACTGAAAAATTATTTGGGCGGTGGGTATTGGGTCGCGCGCTATTTACATATAAAACGCCAGGCCGCGTATGCTGCGCCCGATGCCGAAGAAACTAAACGCAGGCTTGACAATTTAGTCAGGCAGGCGCGCCAGGGTATGTCCGGTTATGAAACCGCCTTGGCCAAATATCAGGCCGCCTACGAGCAGCGCATCAATGCCTGCGCCGCGCGCCTGCTTGCGCAGCGCGGCATCGCTTTCGACGCGGCCGCATTCAAGCTGCCGGGGTGCGCACAAAACGACGCCGCCGAAGCGCTTCAGTCCGCCATGCAAATCGCCGCTGCATTGGAGCCGGAACTGTTGCGCCACGAATCCACGCAGGCCCAGCGTTTGTCGCTGGCGCTGGCCCTGCGCGCCGACACGGAAACGCAAGACGATATCAACCGCTTGCTGCAAGCGCTCGAAGCGGTGGCGGCAGCGCACGAGACGATTATTAATCTGCGCAGCCATTCGGCGGCGCTGGTTTACGCCGCGCGGCTTCCGGTGGCGGCGGGCGCCGCTCCCGCCTGCGACTGGCGCACATGCGCGCCCGCGTTCCAGCAGGAATACACCCAGTTGTTGACGCTGGCCGCGGCGGCGCCGTATCCCTTCGAGCGCAAAAACAATGTGCAAACCGCCGCGGATTATTTGCGCGCTTATTGCGGTACGCCGGAACAATTTCTCGAATCCCAGGAGCAGTTGCTCAAGCGCGCGCAAAATATCTGCAAATGTGTCGAGTTTTTGCATGAACGAGTGATGGCGCGGCTGGCTTACCTCGCCGCCGGGGTGGAAGAAAAACTGGGCGTTGAGCCGTTAAAACAGGACAAGCCCGCAGCCGCCCACACCGCCGCGCCTGACTCCGATGATTTCGCCTTGCCTTTTTAGTCCGGCAGATCGACCAGCAGATCCAGCGGAAAGCGGCGCCCGGCCAGATAATCGTTCACGCATTGTAATACCACCGGCGTGCGCAAGTCGGTCACACGCGCAAGCAGC
Organism: uncultured Gammaproteobacteria bacterium; assembly: GCA_964532385.1. Classification (GTDB taxonomy): domain Bacteria; phylum Pseudomonadota; class Gammaproteobacteria; order SG8-11; family SG8-11; genus UBA6921. The sequence continues at coordinate 26,595 of CAZHHW010000039.1, forward strand.
GCGGCATGGTTTAACCACATGACGCGTTCAATGCCCTTATCGAGCGGCTGCTGTGCATCGTGATGCAAGGCGCGGCCATGAAAACACACCCGCACATATGACTTACCCTCGCGCTCGCTGGTGGATCGGTAGATGCCGACCAAACCCAGGGGTTCGATCGTCCAGCCGGTTTCTTCCAGCGTTTCGCGCACCGCCGCATACATCAGGGACTCGCCCGCCTCAAGCCGGCCCGCAGGCTGGTTAATAACCAGCCTGGACTTGACTGTTTCTTCCACGAATAAAAATTCGCCCGCGCGTTCCACGACGCTTGCAACCGAGATGACAGGAGGCGAAGGCATGAACTGAACTTTAGCCGAGTGCGGGGAATGGGTCGAGTACGCAAGCTGTCAGGGGAGGTGAGCAGGATTTTAAAACGAATTGCTCGCCGCGATGAAGGTGGTGAGCGACCACACCTGTAAATCCTGCACGCCGCTCGCCAGCACCTGCGCTTGGCCGTTGCCCAGGCTGCCATTGATGCCGAGCGACAGCGATGAATTGCGTGTGAAGCGGGTGACGCTGAAACTTC
>CAZHHW010000040.1:0-22935 GCA_964532385.1 uncultured Gammaproteobacteria bacterium
AAGCGCATGGATGCGCGAGAGCGGCCTTGAAAATAAGGAGGGGAGAAAATGCTACGAACATGACTGAATTGATGCCTCCAACCAACGCAACGCGTACTAACGTACTAAGAGGATTCGACCATGACTAACCGCCTCGCTGATTTGGAATCCAACATCACGCGTGTTCACAAGAAGAAAGCGGGTCCGCACAAAGGCGCGAAACGCGCTACTGGTGAGCGCAAGCCGCAAGGCTCGCTCACGCGCGTGAGCACTTCGCCGTCGGCGAGTATCGCTCCTCCGCCGAGCAACACCGCGCCTGCGCTTGCCAAAGGTTTGAGCGGACTGGTCAGCCGCTGGCCGGCGCGCGCGGCGAGTCGCGCACGTGCATTGGGGGCGATCGATTACGCTGTTCCGGGCGTATTCGGCCCATTGGCGCAACCCAGCGGCAATGCGTGTTGGGCGACGGTATATACGATGTTGGTATCGTGGCGTCGGCAACAATCATTGAGTATCGAGACCGCACTCGGAGGCGTCGGACAAAAGTGGGTGGATTTGTACACTGCCGACACCGGTCTGCCGGGTAGCGACAAAGCCGCGTTTCTCACTGCGGCGGGGATGGTTGCCGAACCGCCGCAAAGTTATTCACTAGAAGGCTGGGAGCAACTGCTGCGCAACTATGGCCCGATTTGGGTGACAACCGATGAAGCGCCGGGCAAGGCGTGGGCGATTCATGCGCGCGTCATCACGGCGATACGCGGCGACGGCACGCCGGAGAACACGTTCTTTACTATTGTCGATCCTGCCGGCGGCCGCCAATATAAAGAGTCGATCTCGACATTTATTCCGAAGTATGAAGAGGAAGTGATACGCACCGGCTACATGCGCATTCAGGTGGTACATTGGACCGCGGATGCGCGCGCCGAGGTGAAGGCGCAAGCGTTCGGCGGGCGCAGTGTGCGGGCGCCACGGCGCGCGCAGGCCTTGGCGGCGCCGGTGGTGGTGCCAATTGCGTCCGCGATCATCGGCGCGACGATGCTGCGCATTCTCAACAACGAAGGCGACATTTCGTGGGAGCTTGACCAGTTGCAGGGACTCAAACACGCGGGTAACGATCCCACCACGGCCGGCTCGGCGTCGTATCAAGACAAGGTGATCACCATCGAGGGTCCGCGCGCATGGACAACGATTTTTAAAGACCACATCGGCGTCGATACTGAAATTACATTTCAGTACAACGGGCGCTCGCTCGGTAACGTGCAGGCATCGATCATTTATGCCAATGATGCGGTAGCGGCAAGTCTTGTCGTTAAGGAAAACATTATGGATGACGCGAAAGTTTACACACGTCCGCCAAGCGCCGAACGCTTCGCCGCGATCAAACTGCGCATCCATTATTTCTTCACCTTCACCGTGCGTAGCAGCTACATCTACATCGACGACATTGTTTTGTACGGTGACGGGACCTATGCGCTCAGCCGGCGCAAGACGCAGTAACAGGAGGCAGTCATGAATCGATCACAAGCATTTGCGGACTCTGCCCAGGCACCAAGCGTGCACTTTTCCGACCTGCCTGCCGACATCGTGCAAAACGTGCAGGTGGTACAGGCACAAGGATTCGCGTTCGCCGCTGACACAGCTGCAAATACGAAAGTATTTTTTTCCGAATTGCCGGCGGATATCACCCAAGCCGTGCAGGTCGTCGCGACTGCAAGCGCATTGGCGGCGACACCGACGCCGGCAGCAGACTTAACCGGCACGGTGTCGCAGCTGCGCGCGCGCGGCGTGGCCGATGACGAAATCCGCCAGTTCTTGACACAAATTGGCGCTTCGTACACGTTTGCGCTGGGTAGCGGTGCAGAAGGCGTGACGGTTACCTTGCCGGGCGGCCATGTGCTCACGCCGGTGCAAAGCGAATTGTTGCTCGCCGCGATTGCGGCGGAATTAACCGCAGTGAATCCGGCGCTGGCACCGCTATTTTTACCGCTGCTGCGTTTGTTGCCCGAGGTGGCCACGCGCTTTAATGTCACGATCGGAATCGGTCCGTCACTCAGCGGCGCGGGCGTGGCTGGTGCCGCATTCGGTGCCGGTATTATGTTCGCGCCCGGTAATCGCATCGGCTTTTATGGTTCGTTGGGCGGTGTGCTGGGCGCAATTGTCAGCATCAGTGCCACCATGCAGGTCACCATCGTGCGCGGCGGGCCGGAAGTTTTCGGCGGGAGTGCGGTGGCCGTCACCATCGGCGGCGGCGAAGGCGTGGTCGGCAGCGCCAGTGCCTTGCTCAGTCAAGGTCAGTTCATCGGCGTGACGTTCGCCATGGGTATCGGAGCGGGAATAACGCCGATCGAAGCGTATGCGCAGTATCAATACACGTCGACGTCGTTGGGTATCGCGTATGCGCGGAGTCATTGAACTTTGCAATCCGCCGCATCCCTTGGGCAGCGGGTTATCGATTTACTGCCTACAAAAGATCCTTCAAACGATACAGCGACTCCAGCGCTTGACGTGGTGTAAGCGCATCGGGATCGATTTTCTCAAGTGCGTTCAGTGCCGCATGCGGTTCGTCCGGCGCGAATAGCGCCAGTTGTTGTTGAGGTGTGGAGGGGCGCGCCGCATGGTTTTCGAGCTCGCGTAATTTTTGTTTGGCGCGTTCGATCACGGCGCGCGGCACGCCTGCGAGCGCGGCGACTTGCAGGCCGTAGCTTTGGCTGGCGGGGCCGTCTTTCACCGCGTACATGAAGACGATGTGGTCGCCGTGTTCGACGGCATCCAGATGCACGTTCGCGCAGGTGGCGTGGGTTTCGGGGAGCGCGGTCAGTTCGAAGTAATGCGTGGCGAACAAGGTAAATGCACGCACGCGGCGCGCGATGTCTTCCGCGCACGCCCAGGCCAGCGACAGGCCGTCGAAGGTGCTGGTGCCGCGGCCGATTTCATCCATCAACACCAGGCTGTGCTCGGTCGCGTTGTGCAGGATGTTCGCGGTCTCGGTCATTTCCACCATGAAGGTTGAGCGTCCGCTGGCCAGATCGTCGGCGGCGCCGATGCGCGTGAAAATGCGGTCGAGTTCGCCGATCACCGCGCGGCGCGCGGGCACGTAGCTGCCCACATGCGCGAGCAGCGCGATCAGCGCGGTCTGGCGCATGTAGGTGGATTTGCCGCCCATGTTGGGGCCGGTAATGATCAGCATGCGGCGCGCATCGTCAAGCCGCACATCGTTGGGAATGAAGGCCGCCTCGCTGACCTGTTCGACCACCGGGTGACGGCCGGCTTCAATGTCGACACCGGGCTGTTCGCTTAATTGCGGGCAGCACAGGTTCAGCGCATCGGCGCGTTCCGCGAACGTATTCAGCACGTCCAGCTCGGCCAAGGCGGCCGCCGCGTCTTGCAGCACGGCGAGATGCGCAAGCAGCCGGCCGAGCAGTTGTTCGTACAGGAGTTTCTCGCGCGCCAAGGCGCGTTCGCTGGCACTCAGGAATTTATCTTCGAAGGCTTTGAGTTCCGGCGTGATGTAACGCTCCGCGCCTTTCAGAGTTTGACGGCGAATGTAGTCGGCGGGGATTTTTTCGCTTTGCGCGCGCGTCACTTCGATGTAGAAGCCGTGCACCCGGTTGTAATTCACTTTGAGGTTCGCGATGCCGGAGCGGGCGCGTTCACGGTTTTCCAGTTCAATCAGGAATTGATCGGCGTTGTCTTTCAGGCCGCGCAGCTCGTCCAGCTCCGCATCGTATCCCGAAGCGATCACACCGCCGTCGCGAATCAATGCGGGCGGCACTTCGATCAGCGCGCCTTGCAATAAAGCAAACACCGCGGGATCGACCTCCAGACGTTGATGTAACTGATTTAAAAACACGGCGTCGATGCGCGCCAATTGCTCGCGCAGGCCCGGCAGTGCGCCCAGCGCATTGCGCAATTGCGCGAGATCGCGCGGGCGCGCCGACTGCAGCGCGACGCGCGCCAGGATGCGCTCCACATCGCCGACACCGCGCAACACGCCAAACAGATTTTCGTAACCGCGATTGTCAAGCAGCGCGCCCACACTTTGCTGGCGCAGGCGCAGCTCGGTGCGCGCGCGCAACGGCCGGTTCAGCCAGCGGCGCAGCAGACGGCTGCCCATGGCGGTGGCGCTGCGGTCAAACACCGCGGCCAGGGTATGTTCGCTGCCGCCGGCGAGATTGGTATCGATTTCCAGATTGCGGCGCGTCGCGGCATCGAGAATCACGCTGTCTTCGCGCCGTTCCACGCGCAGTGCGCGTAGGTGCGGCAGTGCGGCGCGTTGCGTCGCTTGCACGTAATGCAGCAGGCAACCGGCGGCATCGAGTGCCACCGACAAGCCGTCGGCGCCGAAGCCGGATAAATCCCGGGTGCCGAATTGCGCGCTCAATAACCGCCGCGCGCCCTCGCGTTCGAAATGCCAGGGCGGCTGTTTGCGCAGACCCGCGCGCGCTTGCACCGCGGCAGGAGTATTCCAGGTTTCGTCAACGAGCAGCTCGGCCGGTTGCAAGCGCTGCAATTCGCCCAGCAAAGCTTCGGCGCCGCGCACTTCCATGACGGTGAAGCGGCCGCTGCCGGCGTCGAGCACGGCCAGCCCATAGTGTTCACCTTGCGCATGTAACGCGGCGAGCAGATTGTCGCGGCGTTCTTCCAACAGCGCCTCGTCGGTCACCGTGCCCGGCGTCACCACACGTACCACTTTGCGTTCCACCGGACCCTTCGATGCGGCTGGGTCGCCGATTTGTTCGCAGATCGCGACCGACTCGCCCAGCTTCACCAAACGGGCCAGGTATTGATCCGCCGCATGATAAGGAATGCCCGCCATCGGAATCGGCTCTCCCGCCGACTGGCCGCGCGCGGTGAGGGTGATGTCGATCAGGCGCGCGGCCTTGCGCGCGTCGTCGTAAAAAAGCTCGTAGAAATCGCCCATGCGATAGAACAACAGGATGTCCGGATGCTCGGCCTTCAGGCGCAGGTATTGCTGCATCATCGGCGTGTGTGAGGCAAGCGGGGCGGTTGTAGACATGTGGACTGATGAGGCGGATCAGAGTGAAGACTTCGGAAAGGCCAGCAGAGCCAGACCATACAGCGCGACGCCGATGACAATGACCAGCGTGAATCCGCCGTGCATGGCCAGCAGCATGGTGCCGCTGGCGCCGAAGACGGCGGCGCACTGGCTCAAGCTCGAAGCCCACGGCAACACGGCGGGCATGTCCGAGCCAAGTACATCCAGCGCGAGCGGCAGCGGCATGCCCATGCAGAACGCCACGGGAGCGACCAGGGCGATGGTGAGAATAATTTTCATTCCCGGCGTCATGTCGAGCGTCGTGCCGAACACCGTGCCCAGGATGTTGACATACAGCAGGCACAAGGCGGCGATAATGGCGATGGCCCAGATCGCCGCGCTGCGATGATGGCGGGCATCGGCGAAATATTGCACCAGCAGGCTGCCGAGTGCGCCGCAAATCAACACGGTCGTCAACACCGTGAGCAGGGTATAGACCGGATGATTCAGCAGCAACATGAATTTCTGGATTAACGCCATCTGCAGCAGCGTGCCTGCACAACCGGTCAGCAAAAAATACCACAGCACTTTGCCCAGGCTGGCGCTGCGCGGCACATTTTGGAGCATGCGCGGCGCAAATAGCAAAGGAATGAAAATAATGAGCAGGCCCGCCAGCGCGGCGATGATAAATGTCGCGACCAGCACCAGATAACTCCATTCCATGAGCGCCATGCCGGCGGTATCGTGTGGAGTCAACATTTCATTGAGGCTCTTCCATTTGAAGAAATGAAAAAAATACGGCCGGTCGTCCGTGGCGGGTTCCAGGTTGTATTTGTAGCGATCCATAAACGCGGCGCTGCGGTCGCTTAGTAAAGCCTGGGCCCCTGCAAAAAAATATGCGCGGTCGGTGACATTGAACAAATGGGCATCTTCTTCCTGCATGCCCGGGTAATAGCCCAGGTCGAATTTGTACTGGCGGCAATAGGCTTGCAGCGTAGCGATTTCAGCTGCGGTGTACGGGCTGTTTTTCACGATCAGGGTCGCGGTCTGCCCGCTGCGCAGCAGGAATAATTGCTCGCCCGGCGCGCGGATCCCGCTGCGTTCGAGTGCGGCCGCGGCGGTGGCGAGCATTTTTAAAGTGTCACGCGGCGGCACGTTGATCCAGCGCGTAATGGCCAGGTAGCCCGAGCTTTCGAGATGCGCGAGATATTCGCGCATGGCCTCGACCGTGTAGAGATAGTTTTCGCTCAGCGCATAGCGCCCGCTGGATGCGCTTGCAACGGGGTTTTGCAGCGAGATCTGAATCAGGTCGAAGTTCTGCCCGCTATTTGCGATAAAACCGCGCGGCTCGGCGATGTGCAATTTAACATCGGGTGAGTCATAGAGCTCGCCCGAAAATTCCTCATACTCGCCGCGCACCAGGGCGGCGATTTGCGGATTAATCTCGACCGCTTCGATCAGCGGAACATTGTGGAAGCGCGCTTGCAACACCTCACTGCCGCCGCCCGCGCCGACCACCAGCACGTGCTGCAAGGTGCGCAAGCGGTAGGGCAGCGCGGACGTGGTTTGATCCAGATAATCCATTTCAGCCGGAATTTTGCTGGGACGCGTAATCACCGTCAGTGCATCGCCGTCGGTGAATACCCCGACCTGTTCGGGCGCTTCATGCGTGGCTTGCAGGCTCAGGCCCGGTGCATAACGCCACGGGATCAAGGTATTTTCGACCACGCTTATCAGACCCAGGGGGCTAGAGCGCTCGTTGATCAGTTGCGCGCCGCCCACTTGCAGAGTTTGTGGGAGGCTTTTATCCGGTGCAATTTGCAGCTCCGTCCAGCGGCCAGGAAGCAGAATCACTGCGATACCCATCAGCGCGAAGATGGCTCCGCCTACGCGCGGGTCGACGCGTAATTCCCACCACGCAAGCGCCGCCGCCGCCAGGCCTAACGCGCCCACGCTGCGTAATGCGTTGTCCGGGATCACCATGAACAACAGCGCGAAAATAAGTAAAACTCCGGCACCGGCGCCCGCCAGGGTTACCGCATGCAGGCGCACGGTATCGGTGTAAAAATAGGCCAGACACAATGCGATGGCGCTCGCGGCGAAAAAAAACGGCAACGTCAGCAGCGAACATATTCCAAGCAATGCCAGGATTTGTTTATTGTCGGTGAGTATTTCCGCAAGATTGAACGGCACCTGTTCGACGCCGATAAAACTTGCTACGGCGCTGATGCCGAATAACACCAGCAGAGTGATATACGCCGTGACAAATGAATTCGGCAGCAGCCGGTGACGGATCAAGGCAATGAACATGCCGCCTGCGCCCAATCCCAGCAGCGCCAGGCTTAAAATTAAATAGGCGAAATGTTGCCATTGCACGATCGACAACAAACGCGAAAGCAGGATTTCAAACGCGAGCGCCGACGCTGAAATCAGCAAGACCGAACCATAGGGCGGAGATTCCGGCAGGACCGGACGGGAGCGGGATTTTTTGCGTGGTGTTGACGAACGCTTAGCCCCGCGGGCGATGGCGCTTTTGACGGCGCGCACCTCGGAAATCCCTTTTTTTGGGGCCATGGTTTAACAATGGTTATTTGAGGGAAGAGGTTACTTTAACGCGGTTGGGGAGTGATACCAAGCTGCAAAGATGCGAACAGGTCGTTAAAAATCAAGACACTGGCGTGATTAAAGACAGCTTAAGACGAGTTACAGTATAGTCCCCGCCTTCTTTGACATTACGCGTGAGGCAGACTCGAATGAATACCACCACCCAGCAAGTCACCCCGGTTTATGCCAGTAAAGTGAAATCCAACCCGCTGCTCGTGGTCGCGGCAATTGCCGTGATTTTATTTAGCGCGATAGGCATCGGGGTCATGACGGGATTGATTCCTACGGCCAACTCAAAAACCGCTAACGTCAAAACAGCAACGGTGACGGACACCGCGGCGGAGCACGCGCAAGAGAGTGCAAAAAAAGCGGAAGCGGCGGCGACATGTGCTAATTGCGGTGTGGTCCAGTCGGTACAGGCCGTGGAAAAAGCCAAGGAAGCCACCGGCCTGGGCGCTGTGGCGGGCGGCATCACGGGCGCCGTGGTGGGTCATCAGATCGGCGAAGGGCAGGGCAAGTCGCTGGCGACCGTGGCGGCGGCCGTGGGCGGCGCATTCGCCGGTAACAAGATCGAGCAGAACATGCACAAGAGCCGCGTCATTAATGTCAACGTCCGCATGGAAGACGGTACGGCCCGGACCATGAAGCTGACGGCTGACCCCGGACTCTTGCCGGGCGACAAAGTTAAAATCGTCGACGGAGTGCTGGTGCGGCGTTGATGGATTAATACGCAGGCACGCCCGCGCGCCAAGCGTGCGGCCGTGCCGAATAAAAAAATGCCGTACAACATCGCTGTTGTACGGCATTTTTATTGGCTGGAGTTAAATTATTTTTTCTTCTCTTCTTTTACTGTGGCGGTTACGGCGGTCATGCTGTATTCGATCGTCACTTTCTCGCCGACTTTGAGATCGCCGGTGACTTTGGTGCTGGCATCGCGGGCGACTTCCCATTTTTCCTTACCTTTTTCCACAACGATGGTTTTGTCGTCGACGGAGACAATGGGGCCCGTGACCTGGTAAGTTTTTCCGGCCATGGCGAGCGGAGCGGCAGCCAGCAAAGCGGCAAACACGAATGCATTTTTCATCAATGTTTCCTCGAGTAGGTGGGTGGAGGGCGACGCGACATTATCGAGGCGTCCGCGCCGCGTCAAGCGGGGCATGCATGAAGCGCCGCTTACGCAAAATACTAGCTCAACAAACCCTCGTGTATGATACCGGCGACTATTTACCAACACGGCCATGCGGACATGATTTTCAAAGCGCTGTTCAAGCCTAAATGGCAACACAAAGATCCACAGGTGCGCAAACGCGCGGTGCGCGAGTTGAATCTTGCCCGCGCTGAAGACCGCGACGCGTTGCTGCAGGTGGTGCGCGCCGATACGCAGGCCGAGGTCCGCAATGCAGCGCTAAAACGTATTGCCGATCTGGATGTATTGGCGAGCGTGGCGCAAACCGACGCGGATGAAGAAGTGCGCGGCGCCGCCCGCGAGCGTTTCGCTCTGCTGTTGTGCGGCATAGAACATAGCGCTGCGGCGCTCGCGGATCGCTTGCAGCGTCTGGCGACGCTGGACGACATCAAGTTGATCGAAGAGGTTGCACGCCGTGGTGTCGAAAGCGGGTTGCGCCGCGCCGCACTGCAACGGGTCGAGCGCGAAGCCTTGCTGGGCGATATCGCCCTGCAGGATGCCGATGCCGAGCTGCGTTATGCGGCGGTGGCGCGTATCAAACAGAAATCCACTTTAGAGCGCGTCGCCAAGCAGGCGCGCATGAAAGACAAACGCGTCAGCGCGGCGGCGCGTGAAAAGCTCGAGCAGATGGCCGCCGATGAAGAACGTCCGGCGCGCTTGCTGCAACAGGCGCGGCACGTGTGTGCGGCGCTGGAAGCCTTGCTGCGGACCGCGGACTGGAAAGTGGCCGGGCCGCGCTTGACCCGCGTCGAAGCGGACTGGAAACAACTGCTCACGGAATGGGATGCAGGCAAAGACGGCGCGTTCGATGCCGGCCTGGAAGCGCGTTACGCGGCCGCGCGAACCGCATTCGACAGCGCATTTGCCCAACACCAGCAGGCTTTGCAGGAACAGCGCGAAGCCGAAATACAGTCCGCGGCCTTACTCGCGCACAAGCGCGAATTATGCGAGCAACTGGAACATCTGCTGGTTGAAATTAAACAACATGCGGCGCCTGTGGCCGATGACGAAGCGAATTTATCGCGAGCTTTGCATCTGGTGCGCAGCGCCTGGGATGAGGCGGGCCGTTTACCGGACGGCGAAGAACAACCTGTGCAAGCGCGGTTTGCGTCACTGGCCGGACAAGTCGATGCGGTAGCCGCCGACATTCCGCGTTACCGCGCGGCGCAAGCCGCCTTGCTGGATATCGAGACCCGTGCGAGCGCAACTCTGGAAGCCCACGGCGTGGTATCGGAGCGTGACATCAACCTGTTTGAAAAGCAGCTAAATACGCTGGCGCGGCCGCACCATTTCGCGCTCGATGCCGCGGTTGAACAGCGTATCCGTGCCGTGCTTGAACAACTACGCGTGCGCCACGCCCAGCAATTGCAAAAAGTTAAAGATGATCTCGCCAGCTTCGCGCGCTTGGTCGGAGAAATCGGGCAGGCGACCGAGGATGGGCAATCCCAGGCGGCAGCGGAACTGCATCGCGAAGCGCAGCAGGTGTACGACAGTCTGCCCGCGCCGGATGCGGCCGCATTGCGTAAACAGGAGGTGTATCGCCGCTGGCAAGCGGCCGCGAAAAACGTCCGTGTGTTGTGGTCGTGGAAGCGCTGGGCGGGCGCGCCGGTGAAAGAAAATCTGGCTGCGGAAATGGAAAGTCTGGCCGCGCAGTTACAGCGGGACCCGGAGCTTCCGCGCGACTACCACGATATCGCCGCCAAGATTCGCGCCGCGCGCGATCAGTGGAAGGAGCTGGGCGCGACAGATAATGCGGGTGCCAAAGCTCTGTGGGAAAGATTCCGAACCGCGTGCGATGTGGCGTATGCGCCGTGCGAGCTGTTTTTCGCGCGTGAACGCGAACAGCGCAAGCAGCATGCGGCGCAAAAAACCGCCATTTGCGACGGCCTGGAACAGTTCATTGCCGGCAGCGATTGGGAACACATCGACTGGAAGAAAATCGAGCAACTCCTGCGCACCGCGCGGGAGGAATGGAATGCCATCGGGCCCGTCGAGCGCGCGCATAGCAACACCTTGAACAAGCGCTTTCGTGTGGTGATGGACGATCTGGCGGCGCGTGTGAGCGCCGAGAAAAAACTCAATAAGTCAAAAAAGGAAACCTTGATCCGGCGCATGGAGCAACTTGCGGACTCGGTAAAAGACCTCGATGCCGGCAGTTCCGCACTGAAAGACGCGATCAGCGCGGCCAAACAGTTACAAAGTCAGTGGAAACTCATTGGCCAGTCGGCGGAATCGAACAGTTTATGGAATACGTTCCGCGCCGCCAGCGAGCGGATTTTTGCGCAACGCGAAGCGGCACATGCGGCGCAGGATCAACAGCGCCAGGAACATCTGACGCGCGCACGGGCATTGTGCGCCGAAGTGGAAGAATGCGCGCGTTTGCAGGGCGCTGCATTGCGTCAGGCGCGCAGCAAGGTGCAGCAGGCAAAAACTGAGTTTGAGCGCATCGGTGCATTACCCAAAGAGGCCGAGCGTGATGTGACGCAGCAATTTCAGCGCGCCTGCCGTGAATTCGAGGCGCAGGAAAATATTGCCTTACAGCATGAGCGCGAACAAAGCGTGCGCTTGTTCGAGCGCAAAGTGGAACTGTGCAATGAGCTGGAGAATGTTGCGGAAAGATTGCTGTCGGGCGACACGGCTGCCGACAGTGCGGCGACGCAAATGGCCGGTGCGCAAACCGCCTGGCAAGGGCTGGCTTCATTGCCGGACGAGGTCGAGCAGTTGCTCAATGCGCGTTTTCAAATCGCCGCGGATACCTTGCATGGTTTACAAGGGGCTAAGCATGACATCACGGCGGCGCAGTTTGCAAAGCGCGCGCAGGAGAATCTGGCCGCCAAGGAATTGTTATGTTTACGTCTGGAGATCGCCACCGGCATCGAGTCGCCGCCGCCGTACCGCGCACAGCGCATGCAATACCAGGTTGACCAGTTGGCGCGGCGCATGAAGACCGGCGAAACCCAGGATGCCGCGCACGTGCCGCAGTTGTTACGGCAATGGTGTTTCATCGGGCCGGTGGATGCGGCGCATGCCACTGCGCTGCAGGCGCGCTTCGAACATGTCCGCGCGGCAGCGGGCGGCATTGAGCGGGTCGCCTGATGCGTGCCGTGGTGATGACCGCGGTGGGCGGCCCTGAGGTTTTGCAGTGGCAAGACGTGCCCATGCCTGACATTCAACATCCACATCAACTGCGGGTGCGCATCAAAGCGGCGGGAATCAATCCGCTCGACACAAAATTGCGCAAGCGCGGAACCTACTACCCGGAAAAGTTACCGGCCATTCTGGGCTGCGACGGTGCCGGGGTGGTCGAGGCCATCGGTGCGGAAGTAACGCGTTTCAAAGTCGGTGATGCCGTGTATTTCTGTCACGGCGGCATTGGCGGGGCGCCTGGAAATTATGCGCAATATTGCGTTATCGATGAACATTACGCCGCGCTCAAACCGGCATCGCTGGATTTTATTCACGCCGCCGCCGTGCCGCTGGTAATGCTGACCGCCTGGGAAGCTTTGCATGAACGCAGTTCAATCCGGCCCGATGACGAGGTATTGATCCATGCCGGTGCCGGCGGCGTGGGGCATATCGCCGTGCAGTTGGCGCGACTCGCGGGTGCACGCGTATGCACGACCGTGGGTTCGCAGGCCAAAGCGGATTTCGCGCGCACACTGGGCGCGGAGCATGTCATTTTGTATCGCCAGAGCGATTTTGTCGCCGAAGTGGCCGCATGGAGCCGCGGCGGCGGTGCGAATATCGTGTTCGATACCGTGGGTGGCGCGACGTTCGTGCGCAGCTTCGCCGCCGCGCGGGTGTACGGCGACGTGGTTACGTTGTTGCAGCCGGACAGCACGGTGGACTGGAAAGCCGCGCGCGATAAAAATTTGCGCGTGTCTTTCGAGTTGATGCTCACACCCATGTTTCTGGAGTTGCACGCCGCGCGCTTGCGGCAAACCCGGATACTCGAACAGGCGGCGGGATGGTTCGACACCGGTCAATTGCGCATCGCCGTAGCCGAGGTTTTGCCATTGCAGGAGGCGGCGCGCGCGCATCAACTGATCGAGCGCGGCGGCACGCAAGGCAAAATCGTTCTGGAAGTGAACTGATGGCCAAGACCGCCAAAGACCAGCGCCGTTCGCGCCGCGAACTGCAACAGCAGTTTGAGAAAACATATGATCTGGTGCTGTTCGACTACAAGAAAAAAGTTTACCCAGCGCAAGGAAAATCCAAGCTCATCGGCATAATCGTTGCCAGTGCGATTTACAGCGCGGTGTTCGCCATTGCCTATTTTTCCTGGATGAGCGGGCGTGCCGAGTACGAACTATTTTTGAAAACCACCTGGGTATTGCTGCTGCCCGCCACGGCGGCCGGGATGTTTGCGTGGTTGCTGGCGTTTAACCGCCTCGACAATGCGGTACGCAGGCCGATTCAAAAAAGAATTGTCGAGATCGAAGGCGAGCTGGGAATGTTGTGGCGTTACGCGCCTGTGCTTGCGGCGGCTGAGCCGAACAACACCGGTGCAAAAACCGCCTGCAACCGTTCGCGCGAATTGCAGGTGAAGAGCATTGATGAAGAAGATTATTGCAATGCCGTGCAGGCGATTCATGGCGCACTCAAAGCCACCGATGAAGCCGGGCTGACGGCGGAGGTCGTAGAGGAAGTTGCCGCCAATGTTGCAAGGTCATCGGGTTAAAGCACACCCTCTTCCAGTTGATTCAGATAAATAAATTCCGGCGCCTTCACTCCGGCTTGCTTGCGTATTTCGAGCAACGCGGGTGACTCGAAAAAACTCTTCGCGGCAGCCAGGGATTTCCAGCGCGAGAAGTGCACGATTTTGTTTTTATCATGCTCATAATTCAAAACCTGATAACTTTGCTCGCCCGCATTTTTTCTGATCGCGGCCGCCGTGTCGAAAATCTTTTTCCACGCGCCATAGTCGGCCACTTCATGGATGATCAGTACGTAATTCATGGGTGTTTTCTCATGCAAACACCACCCAGGTGGTGGCAATGTATTTCACTCCCGCCAGCAACATCGCGCCGCGATGTTCATGCGTCCAGAAGGGCGGAAACAACAGCATTTTTCCTTCCTGCGGTTTGATTTTCACATCCTGAAATAAAAATTCGGTTTCTCCGCCGGGCCCGGGCACGTCATTCAGGTACCAGATAACGACTAATTGCCGCTGGCTGAATTCATGGCTGCCGCCGTCGACATGCCAGTGGTAGAACTCACCGGCATCGGTGCGCTGCACGTTGTAACCCATATCCTTGAAGCGGCCGTTGAAGTACGGAAATTTTTCGCGCACCAGCCGTACTGCCAAGCCGGTGGAACGCATGAGGATCTGATCGACATCGGACCACTGCGGATTGCCGCTGACGGCCAAATCGGTCGAGCGTTTGATCGAAACGTCATGCTGCGCTACCTGGCCGATGCGCCCCGCGTATTGCTGCGCGGGATTGGCTTCAAAGCGGCGGATGATTTCCTGGCAAATGTCGGAAGTGAGCGCATGCTCGATTTCATAGATGAAGCTGTGCGGCTGCACTTCGCGCAATGCATATGGTGCGACCAGGGTGTTAATCGGTGGGGATGAGCTCATGCCATGTCTCCGCGGTTAAGCCGCGATTATAAACGCGGCCAGCCCGGCCATTGGGAATAGCGATCTATCTCGTTGGGAATAGTCTGGAAGCAATTACAAATCCGGAGCAGTGAGCTAATATCATTGCATCCATTTTTCATCTGATTTTCACTCAAGCAGGAGTCCGGCGTATGAACAGCGTGTACTACCAGACCATCGACAAGATGGAAAAAGCCAAGGTTGCGCGTGACTATCTTGTGGGTTGGGCGTCGGGTTTTTTGCATAACCCGAAAGTCGAAGAGCAGCGCGCCAATGAAGCATACGACGCGGGTTACGAAGACGGTACCAGCAAAAAGACCGACGGCTATTTGGCTTGGGTGGGTAAGTAATCCAGGCATTTGATGACGAAGCAAGGCCGGGCAGTTGCCCGGCTTTTTTATGCTTTCATTTATTGTTTTGCGCGGCGCGCGCATACCAGCGCTGCGCTTCATCCGGATTTTTCGCCACACCCTGACCGTTGTCGTACAACATGCCCAGCACCATTTGCGCGCCGGGTAGATTTTGTTCGGCTGCACGCAAGAACCACTGGGCGGCTTCCGCTTCGTTTTTCGCGACGCACTCGCCATACAAGTACATGATGCCCAGGCCATGTTGGGCCAAGGGATAACCTTGTTCGGCGGAGGCGCGCATCCATTTGTAAGCGGCGGGTTCATTTTTGACGCGGCCTAAACCGTTTTGAAAAATGATCCCGACGCGGTATTGAGCTTCGGCATTGCCGGTTTCGGCGCGCGGTGTCAGCAGGCGCAGCGCCTGGGTGAAATCCTTGCTTTCAAACGCAGCGATGCCGCTGATTAAATCCAGGTCTTGATCTTGGCCGGACATAGTGACTCTCTTCAGTGGTGAATAGACCTTAACGCGCGCACGATAGCGCATCGGGTACGGGGCTGTCGAACAGGGCTTCAATGAGGGTGTCGATGTGTGCAGCATCGCGTGTGAATTCATCCAGCAGATGATTGGCGATTTCGTGCCAGCGTTGCACGCCGCGCTCACACACGGTGTGCCACTCGGCGCTTGCAGCACCTTTGCACCAGCGTTGATACATCAATTGCGCTTCGGGAAAGATTTCGCGGCGCAGGCCGGTAAAATTGGCGAAATAAAAATGCAGCGCGGCGCGGTTATCCTCTGCCAGTAGCGCAGGTAACGTGACCAAGCAGTCCGCGTAATGATCACGCACGGCACGCACCAGGAACTCCGCCTTGGAATGTGACAGTGTTGCGAGCATGCTTTCCCAGCGCGGACCCAGCAGGCGCCCAGCCTTGACTTCACCCAGTTCGTGCAGAATCAAGGTGTGAGTTTCGTTATCGGTCATGTATTCCAGGGTGCGTTCCAGATCCGGAGTGGCTGGGTAACAGGCCATGGCGCGCGCCAGGGGTGCATTGGTATTTTGTTTCCAATGCCATTCTTCGATTTTTTCCCACAACAGCCGGCGCAGGCATTCCTGACGGATGAATACGGTTTCGCCCAGGGCCATCGCCGGGGCGGCGCTCAGTTCACGCGCATACTCGCAGCCGGAAACATAAAATGTCACGTCCGAATGAGTTTCGGTGCGCAGCAAGTCGCCCAGAAAAAATTGCGGTTTGTGAAACAAGCCATAACCGCCGCTATAAACTTTACCCAGCGGCGTGAGCGAGGCGTTGAGACCGGCGCTATCGAACGGATCGAAGCGCTGCTCGCCGGCCGGCAACGGGTGCAGAACGGCGTCGCTCATGCCGTCCCACTGCTGCTCGCGTTGCGCGAGCCAGTCGCCGACCTCGGTTTTCGACAAAGGTGTGGTGAGCGGGAGTTCGTGTTCCCAGCGGTAGTATTCGCGCATTTTGAGCAGGAACGTGCACAGGCTGTAATGACCCGCAAATTGCGCGTCGGAAACATCACAATTTTGCTGCACACTGGACGTCAGTTGACCGAGGTTGAGCATGACTGGCAGTCTAGCCGCAGAGGGCGGTGTGGACCAAGATCAAGAAATTTGGGGTTGCCCTTAATAACATTGCAGGTATCTTTTATGGCGATTCGGATTAAAACCAAATGGCATCGGACCAAGCGCAAAGGCGCGCAACCCAGCGCGCCCAAAACGCTGCTGGAACTGGCCAGCGTGGTGGCTTTCAATTTATGGAAAGTGGCGCAGGAACCGTTTCGCCGCATGGAGAAAGAAGGTTTCCGTTTTGCGCAGGATGTGCAGGTGACGGGTTTTATCACCGAATTTATTGCCTATTTGTCGCACAGCGTCGATCGTCTGCTGTACACGCGCGTGGCTGATGCCGAGCGTGCGCAGTTCATGAATGCCTTGGTACACCACCTGGCGCAAACCATGGCGGAAAATCAGGAGCAGTTGTTCGGGGCGGGGGATTATCGGGCGCCGTTTATCGACGTCATCAATGCACGCTTCGACCAATATGCCGAATGCGCGTTCGCCAATGACACCGGGCCAAGTTATGAATTCACCCGCCTGCTCGGGGAAAAAATTTCCGACATCATGACCGCCAGCGACGACCGCTGGGTGCTGGAGCAGGTGATGGATATTGAAGCGCCGCAGGCGTTCAAGACGGTGCAGCGCGTCGTGCAGGATGTATTGGGAATGAAATGAAGGCAGGCTGTGAAGGCCTGCCTCGCAAATTGACGTTAAGGTTTCAGGCTGGCGAAATATGCCGCGATGTCGGCGACGTCCGCATCGCTCATGCCCTTGACCATGCCCTCCATCATCGCGTCCTTTCGATGCCCATCGCGGTAATCCTTGATCGATTTGACGAGGTAGTTTTCTTTTTGTCCCGCGAGATTCGGGTACATGGCATTGGCGCTGACGCCATTCATTCCATGGCAACTTACGCATCCTGCCGCTTTGGATTTGCCCGCACTGGCATCCGCCGCATGCAAGCTCGGCGAGAGGCTGAAGCAAGCGGCAGCCATAATGATAAGGTGTATATTTTTCATGCTGAACCCTCCATTGAGATTGCTGTTTTAAGAGACGACACCTTCGTTCTTGACTAATTCAGCAGGCAATTTGTAGAACCACATTTGCCAGATAGAAACGAACCACTGTGTTGCAAATGCAAAACCCATGAACACGCCGCTGATCATCACCACCCAGGCGAATGGTGGGAATAGTTTCGTCAGATACCATGAGCCGATATCGAACAGGATGGCCAGGAACGGTACCAGAATAATGAGGCATTTGAACCATAATGGTTTGACGTAGGCATGCGAAAAAATCGAGCCGACAATAAAAAAGATAAAGGTGATGCCGAACAGATGAATGTGTGAAACCCGCACCAGAGTAAAGATGTCCATGCCGTGGTCAAGCTGCGCCACCTTGCTGACGTTTTCAAAGCCTTTCAGGTTGGGAATATGCGGATTGCTGCCGTTGTGGCAGGTTTCACAGCGCGCGGCGATGATTTTTCCGGCGGTTGCATCGAAGTCGTCTTGGTGTGCGCCGCGCCGCACCCAGGCGATGATCTCGTGTTGTTCTTCCGCAGGCAGCATGTTCTTCATGGGCCCTTTAAGGGCGGATTCAAGCCGCGTGTCGGATTTGCTGCCGCTGTAGGCAATGATCAAATCATTAACCGAAAGCATCGGGTTGCCGTCGCGGCCAGCATGCGATTCGAAAATATAAATCATGGCGAATAGATAACCGGCGCCCAGTACCAGCAAGGTCGAGGTATACAGCGTGCGTAGCCCCAGGGGTAAGTACTGAAAATGGAAACAGTGTTGCCGGTTCATTGTTGTTCTCGTGAGATGGATGGCGGAAATTAACTTGGCCCGATGTCGGGGTGTGATTATGTGTCCCGGGGAATAATGAACGCCGCAATCTCAGGCCGAATTTCCCTGCACGATTTGTTCGTAAACGAAGCCGTGTAAAATCAGTTGTTCTTCAGTCGACAACAACTGAAATTCAACGCCGTGTTGAATCACGGGATGCGGTTCGTCCGTTGCTTTCTCTCGTACATTGCGGATCAAAGCATTCACAGATACATAGCGTTCGATATTGCCGACGACAAGTTTTACATTGATGACCACATCGTCTCCGGCTTTACCGAAGGCCTGTTTGCTTTCCAGCATGGCGCCTGCCGTCGACATATCGGCGATAACGGCGGCGTGAGGTTGCGGCTGATCCGAGTGCGTGTTTTCCACCGAGGCAATGACATGCGCGCTGGTGCGTTGCGCCTTGCGCACGACGGTACTTTCGAAGGCTTTGGGATAGACGAGGTGCAGGTAGGGGTAAGGTGTGAGACTTGCGCGCATGATCTGGGTTTCGAATGCGTAGACCGTGCCGCCGGACAGCAGGCGCACGGTAACGAGCTGCCCTTCGCGCAGTAGCATGGCTTGACCTTTTACCCGCGGTGTACTGATGAGCAGGCTTTGACCGGCGAGATAGCCGATCACTTTGACAAGATGGCGCGTGTCGTCGCCAAACAGCGTGAGCTGGAGCGTGTCGCCGGGTTGCAGTTTAAATTCTTGATCAGCCATGCGGTAAGGCTACACGATTCTAAATCGGAATGACGAGGATACCGGCAGTCGTGACTGTTTGTACAATGGCGTCCGAGCGGACATCGGTTCAGAAGTTAACGTTGTACCCCACGTTAATAATGGCACGCGAATAGTCTTCGTTGCTTTTGTTGCTCTTCGAGTACTCATAATTGATGTCGGCATCCAGGCTCATTTCTTTTTTCCACAGGTAATCAATCTTCAGTCCCAGAGAGGGCCGTAGCGCACGCCCATCGGACAGCACATCGTGCGCCCGTTCCAGTTGCACGCGCGGGCTGACAAACCATTTTTCGCCATAGGGGAGGCGGCTGCGCAACCACAGCGCCTGAGTTACAAAATCACCGCCATTGTTGGCACGCACACCCCAGCTATGCGAGTCGCGATCGGTGAAGTAGTTGTTGGCCATCCAGCTGAGGGAGTAGGAATATTCCGGGCCGAATTTGGGTTGGGCTACTGTGCAGTAATCGGGAGAGTTCTCACAGGTTACCGGCGGGAGGCTTGGATCTGGGTTTAATTCCGGCGGGGGGCCGACCAAGGGGACTGAATGTTTGACATCAGTGCTATAAACACTGATGTCCGCGTTGATCGAATTATTGGCGTCTACGGTATGAATCGCGCTTAAGGTGAGCGAGCGGGTGAATGAGGAGACACCAAGCGCTTTTTCCCGGATTATTTTATTTGTTACCCATGGCAATCCTATAAATGTCGAAAATGAACTGAAGTTATTATTATCAAGACTGGGGTCCTCATCTTTTAATGCGTTGCTGCTGGCCAGCGATGGATACTGTTTCAGACTGTAGTTAATGCTGTAATGCGTCGGGTCATTGCGCCGCCAGTCACCGTAGAGCGTGAACACATTCAATTTGTGAAAGTAAATGTCATAGTCTAACGAACTGAATAATGCCGAATCGCTGCCCGACCAGCGCAGGTCGGCGCCGACGGCGCGCCGGTCAATCATGCTGTCGGCTTTTTGGTCAAGATAGTAGCCGTCGACCGACCACGCATCGGTCGGTAAGCCAATGTTCACTAACGTGCGGTAGAAATAGCGGTTGCTCGGGTAGTGCGGATAGGCGTAATCCAGTGGTTTGCCGAGCGTAAGATTGAGTTGAGTTTTCGGTGCGGCTTCGATACTCACCGAGCCACCATCGTAGCGGCCGTAAATTCCCGCGGTGTTGTAAGCCTGGCGCCCCAGCAAATAGTTGCGCTTGTTGTCTTTATCGGTGAGATCGAGATACAGCGTTTGCACCGTCGGGCGATTCACGCCCGTGCCCTGCACAGTGCGGACATCGCTCACATTTAAAAACGCGCGTCCATCGTAGAGATTGTCGTTATAGCTCGAGGTTACGTTTAGAAATGAAGTTATCGTAGCGCTGTTATCAAGTATGTTTGTGACGGGGTGATCGGTTAACGTCTGGTAATAACGCTGCGAGAAATATCCATACGTGTCGATGTGGCGCGGAGGCGGTTTCAGTTCGGCGGAGGGCTCGCCGATGATTGCGGTCACGGGAGCGCTCGGCGAGCGTTGGTTTAATTCGACGGCCGCTAAACGCTGTTTCACGCGTTCGGCGTCTTCGCCGTTCGGGTACAAACGTAAATATTCGTGGTATTCCAGCGCGGCCCGATCCAGATCGCCGCGGCGTTCACGCGCCACGCCGACCAACTCTTTGGCAAGCTGCGAATGTTTGTGGGCCGGGAATTGCAACAACTGCATCAGAAAAAAAATCGCGCGGTTGTAATCGCGGTTTTCCATGGCACCTAACGCGGCGTCGATTAAATTGTCAAGCTTGTCGCTGGGCGGCAGGGGCAGATCCGGCATCGACATATCTCGATTGGCCGCCGCCGCACGGCGCTCGGTTTTCGCCCGCAGTTTGCCGAGCTCCTTTTTCATGACCGTGATGATCATGCTGCGGCCGTGCGCACCTTCGGTCACGTTGAATTCGACATTGTTTCTAAAGCGCAGGGTCAAATAGGGCCCCCCGGCCGCATCGCCTTCGTAAATGATATCGGTGAGCGGCAAGGCTTGATTGCGCGGCGGATCAAGCCGCTCGCGCGGGGTCGGTGGCTGGGCCGCGCTTACTTGCTCGGCAGGACGGGAAGCGGCTGCGTGCGACGATTCAATTGGGCGAATATTCCCCGCTGGCGGCTGTAATTGAATCTGCAGGCTGCTGCCGCTTGCGAACGGAAAATGCCGCATGTAGTGCAAAGCCTGGCCCAATTCGATTTCGATAACGAAGTTATCGCTGTTGTCGGTGATCTGGATGCCTTGCAAAATTAGGTTTTGCGGTGCGGATAATCGTCCGCTGTTGGCAGCGCGCGCCACGCTGTTTTCAGCGGCGTAAATCGTGAGGGGTAAGGCCAGGGCGGCGAAACAGACCAGGCCACACAGCAAGCGCGCGCGCGCTGTGGAAAGCGATAAATACAAGGTTGGGGTCCACATGTTATTGAGCGAGACAAAGCATCGGGCAGTGAACCACGCGGTTACAGGCAAAGGTTCGATATTCTAAACCAAAGCCTCGCCGCCATTTGCGATGTTGTCGGTCGCATTTGCACGATGGTGTATACAAGGGCGAGTCAAAATGTGGGAAGATAGCGGCGATTTTTATCCTGGGGCGCGTGGCGGTCCGCACATGCGAAGAATTTATCTTTTGCATGGGTGCGCATGGCGTTTGAAAAACATCACCAAATGAGGCAGGTAATGAGCAATAAATTCATATTGGCCGCACTCGCCGGAGTCACCTTCAGCGCACAGGCAGCCGACGCGCCGTTGACCACCGAGACGCAGAAGTTCAGCTATACCGTGGGTGTGCAAATGGGTCAAACGTTAAAGCGCGACGCCAAAGATATTGATGTCGATCTGGTGGCACGCGCAATCAAAGACGTGCTCGGCGACAAGAAACTTCAACTCAGCCAAGAGGACATGCAAAAGACTATGGAATCCTTCCAGCAGAAACAGCAGCAAAAGCAGGCGAGCGCCGCCGAGAAGAACGAAAAGGCGGGTGCGGAATATCTGGCCGCGAACAAGAAAAAAGACGGCGTCGTCGAAACCGCCAGCGGCTTGCAGTACAAAGTCCTCAAAGCGGGCAGCGGCGACAAGGCCAAAGCCACCGAGATGGTCGTGGTGCATTACAAGGGCACCTTGATCAACGGTACCGAGTTTGACAGTTCATACAAGCGCAACGAACCGACTTCGTTTCGTGTCAATCAGGTGATTCAAGGCTGGCAGGAAGCGTTGCAGTTGATGAACCCAGGTGCCAAGTATCAACTGGCGATTCCCGGCAAGCTGGCTTATGGCCCGCGCGGTGCGGGCGGACAAATCGGTCCGAATGAAACCTTGTTGTTCGATGTCGAGTTGCTCGAAATCAAAAAATAGTCATGTCCGGCCCGGATGACGCGCTCGGGCAATTCCAGAACACCTTGCTGGAATTGCTCGAGCGCCACCCGGAAGGTGTTAGCGAATACGCCCTGTTCAAGCAACTCGCCACATTAAATTTCCCCGATTATCATGAGTCCGCCCGCTGCTCCACGCTGGGTTTGTTCCGTGCCCATTTCGCGTTGTTCCACGCGTTGTACCGTCTACGTGAGCGGCTGTGGGACGAGCGTCGCGCGCAATTGGATATCCATACCTTGTGTATTCAACTGAGCCCGTATCACGCGCCATCTTCCAATCTGCCCAGCCGGAGCGATCCTCTGCGCGACTACTATCTGGATACGCGCCATCTGCAAGACACGACTGCAAGCGATGTGGATCAACTGCTGGAAAAATTCTGGCGGCGCTTCGGTCCGCGCGAACATCGTAAACAAGCGCTTGGAGTATTGGGTTTGGATGACCCGGTGAATGATGCGACCATCAAACACACTTGGCGGCGTCTGGCGATGCAACATCATCCGGATCGCGGCGGCAGCGCCCAACGGCTGCAAGAAATTAATGCGGCGCTCACGGCCTTGCTGGGCGAGCGTAAGAGCGGGTAGCGTGCGCCATGCGCACGCTAATGTAGAGTCACGCGGTCGGAGTGGCCAACAACGCGAGCGCTGCCTGCACAACTTCGCTGCCCGCACCCGGCCGCGGTGCGTTTT
>CAZHHW010000040.1:23035-26521 GCA_964532385.1 uncultured Gammaproteobacteria bacterium
AACGCGAGCGCTGCCTGCACAACTTCGCTGCCCGCACCCGGCCGCGGTGCGTTTTCGCTCAGCCAGCGCCGCCAACGGCGCGCGCCCGGCATGCCCTGATACAGGCTCAACAGATGGCGCGTAAGTGTGGGTAAACGTACCCCCAGTGCCAGTTGTTGTTCTATGTAAGGAATATATCTTTGCGCAAGCTCCGCGCGTGTCGGGACCGGGTGTGTATCGCCGAACAACAGGTGGTCGGCTTGCGCGACGACATACGAGTCGTGAATCGCCGCGCGGCCGAGCATTACGCCGTCGACCTGCGGCAGATGCCGGATGGCGCTTTCCAGCGACACAATTCCGCCGTTGACCACGATGGTTAAGGCCGGGAAATCGCATTTAAGCTGATAGGCCACGTCGTAACGCAGCGGCGGAATCTCGCGGTTCTGCTTTGGGCTTAACCCCTGCAACCAGGCTTTGCGCGCATGAATGATAAAAGTGTCACAACCCGCATCGGCCACCGTGCGCACGAAGTGGCACAGCTCTTCATAGGAGTCGCGCGCGTCGATGCCGATGCGTGTTTTCACCGTGACCGGGATGCTGACCGCTGCGCGCATGGCGGCGACGCCTTCCGCGACCAGTTGTGGTTCGGCCATCAAACACGCGCCGAAGCGGCCGGTTTGCACGCGATCGCTGGGGCAGCCCACGTTCAGATTGATTTCATCGTAACCGTAGTCCGCGCCGATGCGCGCCGCTTGGGCCAGATCGGCGGGCACGCTGCCGCCCAATTGCAGCGCGACCGGATGTTCCGCCGCGTCGAAGTCCAGTAAATAATCGCGATCACCGTGCAGGATGGCGCCGGTCGTGACCATTTCGGTGTATAGACGCGCGTGCCGCGACAGCAACCGCAAAAAATAACGGTAGTGCCGGTCGCTGTAATCCATCATCGGCGCGATGCAGAAACGGTGGGGTGAATGCATGTGAGGATTTCAACGCAGGATGCGAATCGGGCATCCTGCGTTATGGAGTATCGATACGCCGGATTATTTTTTTACGACGGCAAAATATTCGGGTTCGTAACCCGGCTTCCACTTGATGTTGCAGCCAACACTGGGCACTTGGTCGGAGGACGGGGTGCGATTCGCGAGCAATGCATCGAGCGCCGCGCGCATGTCCTTGCCGGTCACCGGTTCGCCATTCTTCGGGCGTGCGCCATCGAATTGACCGCGATAGGCGAGTTTGAAATTTTTATCGAATAAAAAGAAATCCGGGGTGCATGCGGCGCGATAGGCTTTGGCCACGGCCTGGGTTGCATCATACAAATAGGGGAAGGTGTAGCCCGCGGCGCGCGCTTCGTCCTGCATTTTTGCCGGACTGTCGTCGGGATATTTCTCCGCATCGTTACTGCTGATCGCGACGATGGCCACGCCTTTGGGCTGATAATCTTTCGCCAGTTGCACGAGCCCGGCCTGGATGTGTTTCACGTACGGGCAATGGTTGCATATAAACATGACGAGCAAGGCAGGAGCCGTTTTGAAATCGTCGCGGCTGACCTGTTTGCCGCGCGTATCCGGCAGATGAAAATCCGGGGCTAGCGTGCCCAGATCCAGCATTGTTGAAGGTGTCTGTGCCATGGAAATTCTCCTGAAAGCTTTGTAGTGTCGCATTTTAACGCGTAGCGGCGGAAAAAACATTGTTGCTACGAAGGTGGTGCGAGCGCGGGGCGGGCTTTATGATGCTGGCAAGAAACAGAATCAACGAGGACGGGTATGGCGCTTAAATTTACCGTAATGGCCGCCGTGTTGTCGATGGCAGCGGCCTTGCCGAACGGTCTGGACGCGTTTCACTGGGGCATGAATGTCGATGAAGTGCTCAAACAGGTGCCGGCGCAAAAAGTCGAGCTGGGTCATGGCTATGGTTATGCCGAACACACCGAAAGCAACCCGGAAGTTTACGCACAGGCCAGCGACGGCAAACGCCACCGCGAGTTTTATTTTTTTCGCGGCAAGCTCTACAAGATTTTTACCGTCTATCACCGCAATCTCACGCAGCCCGAGTTCTATGCCGCGTTGATCGGAGAACTGAAAAAGAAACACGGCGAGCCCGCGCGCAGCTATGAAGACCAGGTCATGGGAATGCCGGTGCGGCACGTGGAATGGAAAGACGAACACAACACCATCGACTTGCGCATGGGCGCCGGTTTTATTTTCGAAGTACGGGTCGATAACGCCGCCGCGGCGGAAAAGAAAGTGCTCACCAATCTGAAACAGTCGATCTGACTACGGCATCACGCTCCCGACGGAATAATATCAAGACCGGCGTTTTCCTGTCTTCCTCGGTTGGATGGATTTGCGGTAGCGTTCCCAATCGAAATGCGGGCCGGGATCGGTTTTGCGCTGCGGGGCGATATCGCAATGACCGGCGATGCGTTCGGCGGTGATGGCCGGATAAGCTTTTTGCAGCAGTTTGGTGATGGCGGCCAGCACGCGGTATTGCACCGCCTCGTAACCGTGTTCGTCGCAGCCTTCCAGTTCGATGCCGATTGAATAATTATTGCATTCTGTCACGCCCTGGAACTGCGATACACCCGCATGCCATGCGCGTAACAGAAAAGGCACAAATTGCACCACGCTGCCGTCACGCCGGATCAATAAATGCGATGACACTTTCATGCCGGCGATGGTCTGGAAATAGGGATGCGCAGCGTGGTCGAGGGTGTTGGTGAACAGCGCATCGATCCACGGTCCGCCGAATTTTCCCGGCGGCAAACTGATGGAGTGGATTACCAGCAGGCTGATCTGCGTACCCGCGGGCCGGGTGTTGAAATTTGGTGAAGGCACGTGACGGGCGGGAGCGATCCAGCCGTCGTGACTGATACGAAAACGCGGGGTGCGTGCCATGTTTGATTCAGCCGGTTTTGAAGTGGTCCGATATAGTGATGGAAGTCTGGCGCACTGTGAACCGCTCATGCAAGAAATCCGCTTTCGCTTGAATTTAACCGCCGCCGAGTTTCTGGCCTTCTACAAAGGCGCGGCGCGCGAAGTCGTGACCAAAGCCCTGGACGGGCGCACTGTGCGCTTCCCCGCCGCGGTGCTACGGCCGCATGTGCTGCACAATGGTGTGCACGGCGTGTTTGCATTGCGCTACGACGATGCCAACAAATTTACCGAGCTGGTGCGGATTGCCGATTAAACCGGCTGGATCGGAATCACTGTTTTGGAAAAGCGTGTTTCATGCAGCACCGCACCGGTGAAATCGGCGCCGGTGAGATCGGCGTCGCGCAGGTCGGCGCCGCTTAAGTCCGCCAGCCGCAGATCGGCATGGCCGAGATTGGCACCGCGCAAATTAGCGCCGCGTAAATCGCATTGAATCAGATTGGCTTCAAACAGGTTGGCGCCCGCCAGATCGGCATTGCGCAGGGTTTCCGCGTTCAGCGTCAGCAGTTGGTTAAAGCCTTTTCTGTCGAAGATCACGATCATGCGTGGATGGTCCTTAAGGGATAATGTGGCC
>CAZHHW010000041.1:0-4550 GCA_964532385.1 uncultured Gammaproteobacteria bacterium
AGCGGGTTTTTGTGGCGTTGCGCAAGTTCCACATCGCGCGCCAGGGTTTCGGTGAGCGCGGTACGGTTGTACACGCCCGTGAGCGGATCGCGCTGGGCTTTGAGCAAGGCGGTGCGATACAACAGCGCATTGCGCAGCGGATGCACCAGGCTGCGCAGCAATGATTCCAGTTCGGTGATTTGACTCGCGGTGAAGCTGGTTTTGCGCATCAGCACAATTTCACCCAGCGATTGTTCGTTGACGGTGAGGTTATAGGTGCATAGATGAGCGGCGTTACGTCCGAATTTGATGTCGATGCCCTGTGCAGTGTTATAGAAGCGTATGCCGTCGACCGGCACGGTGAATTTCACTTCCTGCGCAAACATTGCGATGATTTGTTCTATATCGAGCGAAGTTTGCAGCGCGTTGGAAATCTGCAACAACCGGTAGGAAGCGAATTCCGCCGGCTCATCGGAATTCGATTCCGGATTCGAGGTCAGCGTATTCGTGCCGACAATGACATTGCGCGCACTATTCAATGCGAATTGTGGGAGGACCGCCATGACAACTCTCCTTTAGCAGAACTGGTTTAAAATTCACAAGCCAGAATCATGCCAGCCCATGTCACTTAAAATTAGTCCTCATTATTCAGTAGCCTGACAGCGCTTGATGAGATTTTTATCATGCATAAGTCAATGCATTGACAGTATCTGCAACGATATGCAAACAGTAATCACAGTAATACAGGAACGATGGTCTACATTTAAGGAATCACGGTGACAGGCCGAATCTGTTGCTGCGACTCTCATTTACGAGGATGTATATGAAGCTGATCAAATGGCTGCCTGTGATATTGAGTATGGTGCTATCTGGCAACATTCTGGCCGATGCGCCGAGCATGCAGTTGGTTAAAAAGGAAGGCCAGTTAAACCCCGATATGACGAATCCGGGTGCTGCGGAGTATCCGGCCTGGTTCAAAAACTCCTTTCTGGATTTCCGCGATGACGTCAAAGATGCCGCCGCCCATAACAAGCGCCTGGTGTTATTTTTCTATCAGGACGGCTGCCCGTATTGCAAAAAACTGTTGGAAGTAAATCTCGCGCAGAAAAACATTGCCGATACTTTGCGCAACCGCTTCGACGTGATCACGGTGAATCTGTGGGGTGACCGCGAGGTTACCGATGTGGACGGCGCCCATCTGATCGAAAAGCAATTCGCGGAAAAAATGAAGGTCATGTACACGCCGACCATTCTATTTTTCGACGAACAGGCCAAGGTGGTGTTACGCGTGAATGGTTACTACGAACCGCACAAATTTCTCGCCGCGCTGAATTATGTGGCCGACAAACATGAAAAAGAAGCCAGTTTCCGCGACTACTTCGCCAAGTTGAATCCACCCGCCGCAAGCGGAACACTCCATACGCAAGCTTTCATTGCGCCGCCGCCGTATGAATTAACGCGTGTGAAAAAAGCGGGCGCCAAGCCATTGTTGGTGTTGTTCGAACAACAACAATGCCCGGCATGCGACGAGTTGCACAACGAGGTGTTTAAACGTAAAGAAACCCTGGAGCAAGTCGCGCGTTTCGACGTCGTGCAATTAGACATGTGGTCCAAGACCCCTATCATCACGCCCGACGGACGCTCGATCAGCGCGAGCGCCTGGGCGAAAGAATTGGATATCAAATACGCCCCGTCGATGGTGTATTTCGATGCCAGCGCGAAAGAAGTGATTCGCACCGAAGGTTATTTGAAGTCATTCCACAATCAGTCCGTCATGGATTACGTGGCATCGGCCGCCTATAAGACCGAGCCAAGCTTCCAGCGTTATATCGAGTGGCGCGCGGAAAAATTGCGCGAGAAGGGCGTCACCATCCGCATTATGGAATGATCGCGCTAGCTTCATTGCGCCAAAAATATCTCCCCCTCATTTTTTAGTAGCTGGGTCTGACACGACCGTGAAGAAATATCTTGGCTTGCTCGACGGATCGAGCAAGCCGATGTAGAGCCATGTATTGACATTTATAGTCAATAGGTAATAATACTTACATAACTCCCAATTTATGGTGAGTATTTCACACGGGTTTTGTGTCAAAACCCTATTTTTTAAACCTAAATAAAGCGTCTAATCATTTTAAACAGTGTGTTTAAATAATGGTCAAGATCTGCCGTAAATAGCTGATACAATCCGCCCCGATTAAAAAATATTTTCAAGTTTAAAAGTTTTTTCTGTGCACTATCCGTCGCGTCATGCAGTGAAGTTACAGAATTCAGTTTTACTGCATCATTAAAGCGAACCGAGTGAATATGACTATTCCTCTTAATATATTATTTGTCGACGATAGTCCCGACGATGTCGAATTGATGTACCAGCACATCAAGGCAGCGGGATACGACATTCATTGGGAGCGTGTCGATTCCGATCCCGGATTGCGCAGTGCATTAACCGGCCGCGAATGGGATATTGTCCTCTGCGATTTCATCATGCCGGGCTTCAGCGGCCCGCGCGCGCTGGAAATCATGGGCGAAGAATGCTCGGTCACACCTTTTATTTTTGTGTCCGGGGCGATCGGCGAAGACACCGCGGTTGAAGCGATGCAGTCCGGCGCTCAGGACTACGTCATGAAAGATAACTTGCGGCGCCTGGTGCCCGCGATTGAACGCGCATTACGCGAAGCGATGATCAAACGCGACCGCAATCGCCTGTATCGGCGCCTGAATTTCATGGCCTACCACGATCCGTTAACAGGGTTGGCAAACCGGGTGCTGTTCATCGATCGATTACGCCTCGCCATCGATCAGGCAAACCGTAATCAGCGGCGGGTCGCGGTCGGCTTTCTCGATCTGGATCGATTCAAATTGATTAACGATACCTTGGGGCATGAAGCCGGGGATCAATTGCTGCGCGAAGTCGGCTCGCGTCTGCAGCGTTCCATCCGTAAAGTCGACACGGTGGCGCGCTTGGCGGGCGACGAGTTCGCTCTGATCCTTACGGACCTGGGTTCGAATGAAGACGTCGTGGGTATTATGAATATCGTGGGCCGCGAGCTGTCGCGGCCTGTCAGTATTGCCGGGCAAGTCGTGTACCCTAATGCAAGCATCGGGATTTCCACGTATCCCGACGACGGCGCAGAATCGGCGATCCTGCTGCAGTGCGCCGATACCGCGATGTATCGCGCAAAACGCAAAGGCGGGGGGCATGAATTTTATTCCGCGGCGTTGACCGCGCATGCCAAAGAGCAGTTGCAAATGCAAACCAGCCTGCGTCAGGCTGTCGAAACCAGCCACTTCGTAATTCATTATCAACCCTTGGTGAATTTGGAGAACGATAGCGGCAGCGGTGTCGAAGCCTTAGTGCGATGGCCGCACAACAAACAGCTTGAAATGCCCGAAACGTTTATCCCCCTCGCGGAAAAAACCGGACTGATCATCCCCATTGGAACCTGGGTATTGAAAAATGCTTGCCGCGATTGCGTGGATTGGCGCAACGCAGGTCATCCGGAAATTCGCGTAGCGGTGAATTTATCGGTACGCCAATTTCATGATCCGAAGCTCGCGGAGATCATCCAAGAGACACTTGATGAAGCCGGTTTGGACGCCTCGGCGCTGGAACTGGAAATCACCGAATCGGTGCTGGCGAAAAACGACACCGCGACAAAAAACATGCTGCATCGCCTGCGCGACATGGGTGTCACATTATCGATCGACCACTTCGGCAGCGGCTCGTCATCGCTGGGCTATTTGCGTCACTTGCCGATCAACGTGCTGAAAATCGACTCCTCGTTTACGCAAAACCTTTCCACGCGCCGCGATAACCGCGCCATGGTAAAAGCGATCGTCAGCCTGGCCAAGGGGCTCGATTTTAAAGTCACCGCCGAAGGTATTGAATCCCAGCTTCAGTTGGAGATGGTGCGCAACGAAGGGTGCGATATGGCGCAAGGTTTTTTTATCTCGCCGCCCATTGAACCGGTCGCGATCACCCCGTGGATGCAGCGCCATACCAATAATCATAATCATAGCGCGAGTTAATTATTTTTTCGGCGGCAGGGCTACGACCGTGAACCAATAATTGGAAAGGCTTTTGATCACATTGTGAAACTGATGGAAGTCGACGGGTTTTTTAATGTACGAGCTGCAGCGCAAGCTGTACATCGAGTTGAGGTCGCGGTCCGACCCGGAGGTCGTCAAGATCACCACCGGCATGGTACGCAATGCGTCGTCTTTGAGTATCTCGGCCAGAACTTCACGGCCGTCCATCACGGGTAAGTTAAGATCGAGCAGGATCAAGTCGGGTGTGGGCGCGTCGCGATAGGGGCCTTGTTTGCGTAGATAGGCCATGCATTTTTCACCGTTGTCCACCGTATCCATCTGGATATCAAGCTTTGACTCTTTGAACGCCTCCCGGGTCAGGATCACATCTGCTTCATTGTCCTCGACCAGCAGAATGACCATTGCGCGTGCACGATTCAATTGTATTTCACTGCTCATGCTGCCTCCGTGGCGAGTGCTTTAATCGTAAAGTGAAAGGTGCTGCCCAGGCCGGGTTCAGATTCAACCCAGATTTTTCCGCCATG
>CAZHHW010000041.1:4650-6103 GCA_964532385.1 uncultured Gammaproteobacteria bacterium
GCGCAAGTTCATTGGTGCGTTCTTTCACGCGGCGTTCCAGTTCGTCATTGAGTTGCCGTTGCGCGGTTTCGAGATGCTTGCGCGCTGAAATATCCATGATCGCACCCAGCACAAACAAGCCCTCATCGGTTTCCACCGGATTTAAACCGATTTCTACAGGAAACTCGGTTCCATCCTTGCGCACGCCATAAAGATCACGTCCTGCGCCCATACGGCGGGCATTGGGCGCGGCAAAAAATCCGTTGCGCAGTCCGGCATGGCCCTGGCGATATTTCATTGGCACCAGAATTTCCACAGGTTGATCCAATAATTCCACTGCGGTGTAGCCGAATAAGCGTTGCACTTCTTTGTTGGCCAACACAATGTTGCCCGCCGAGTTCAGCATAATCATGGCGCTGGGTGCCGACTCGACGGTTGCGCGCAGCCGTTGCTCCTGGCGCATGCGGTCGGTCAGATCACGTGTAATTTTTGAATAACCTTCCAGATGACCGCCTTGATCTTTGAGTGCGGTGAGCAGCATGCTGGCCCAAAAACGCGTTCCGTCTTTACGTACGAGCCAGCCCTCTTCTTCGAACTGACCCTTGGCGTGCGCGATCTCAAGGACACGCTGCGGAACCCCATCTGCAATGGCTTCGGGAGGATAGAAGCACGCGTGATGGCGCCCGATGACCTCTTCGGTTGCATAGCCTTGAATGCGCTGTGCACCGTGATTCCAACTCACGACATGACCCGTGGGATCGAGCATGATGATGGCGTATTCGGTGACGCCGCCGACCAGCAACTCAAAGCGTTCCTCAAGCCGCTTGCGTTCGGAAAGGTCGACAATCGCACTGAGCGCGTAGGTGCCATCATCCATTTCGACCGGGCTTAGGCCGATTTCAACCGGGAATTCGCTGCCGTTTTTGCGCACGCCGTAAAGGTCGCGCCCAGACCCCATGCGGCGGGCTGCGGGTGTGATAAAGAAGCCCTTGCGCAAGTCTGGATGGGCGGCACGAAACCGTTCGGGCACCAAAACCTCGATCGGCTTTCCGAGTAATTCGTTGCGTGGATAGCCGAACAGTTTTTCCGTTTCCAGATTAACGAGTGCAATGCAACCTTTGCTGTCGATCATCACCATCGCCGTGGGTGCGGATTCAATGGTGGCGCGGAAGCGTGTTTCCAGCCGTTTACGCTCGGAAAGATCGACAATCGCGCTGAGTACAAATAATCCATCATCGGTTTTGATCGGATTCAGACCGATTTCAATCGGAACTTCGGAGCCGTCTTTGCGCAAACCGAATAAATCACGGCCCGCGCCCATGCGGCGGGTATGCGGATCGGCAAAAAATGAAGTTCGAAATGCGGGGTGACGTTCTCGAAAGCGGGCAGGGACCAGCACTTCCACGGGTTGTCCAAGCAGTTCGTCACGTGCAAAACCAAATAAATGTTCAGTTTCGGCATTAACGAGCACGAT